>NZ_JBBCIR010000007.1:0-224795 GCF_037189885.1 Paludisphaera sp. | reverse complement strand
CCCCCCCCCACGTCGTTCGCCCGCGCGGGCGGGCGAGACGCCCGCGCCACAAAAGACCCACCGACGGTCCCCGGTCGCGCCCCCCTCATCCGCCCCTCCGGGGCACCTTCTCCCACGAGGGGAGAAGGGGGGGAAGATCTCCTTGGCGGCATGTTCGACAGTGCAACCGCCCGACGCCTCACAACTTCGGTTCATCCATCCCCAGTTCGACCCTCGCGTCGACGATGAAGGTGTCGAGTCGCCGGCGCAACTCCGGAGGGCTGAATTCCTGGGGTCGCCGGCGATAGATCGGCCGCGACCGGCCTCGGAATCGGTGGTCGCCTGGTTCGCGACGTTCGATCACGAGGAAACATCCCTCGACCGTCCCGAATCCCCACCGGAACCGGAGGACTTCGCCCCGTCGCTCGTAGCTCAGCACGTCGGGCCGCTTCTCGCCCTCGCCGACGACGGGTCGCCACCCGTCGGCGAGGAGCGGCGGGCCGAGCGCCTCGCGGATCGCCAGCATCCAGTGATGGCGCTGGTGGAGCGGATCCGCCTTCCCGCGATGCTCGCGCTCCTCGCGACGGCACGATCGGCAGCGGCTCGCCCTCGAAAAGACCGACCCCCGCGCGACCTCGTACCACCATTTCTGCCGCTCGGCGGTCCAGACCTCCTCCGAGCCGCACGCGGCGCAGGTGAACGGGATGTCGACGTAATAGCCGCGAGGGATGAAGGCCGGCGGTCCATAGCTATTGCACGGCCCGATCGCGGAGGGATCGACCGGGGCCGCGCCCTCGATCGACACTCCCCGCCGCTCTCGATCCTCGGCCTCGCGACGCTTCCGCTCGGCCTCGCGTCGCTTGCGGTTATGGTTCATCGCTCGCCTCCGGGAGGCGATCAGCCCGGCTGGGCCCCTCGCAACTCCTCGCGCACGCGCATCAGCGTCATGCCGAGCCGATTCTTCCCGCCGCCGTCCCCGCCGTCGCCCCAGTAGTCGTCGTTCTCGGTGTGCTCGATGAGCCTGGCGTCGCCGGTGCCCAGGAGGATCTCCCGCGCGTCGGCGTGCTGCGTGAACTTGGCGAGGACCGCCTCGCGCATGATCGCGTCCTTGACGCTCTCCCAGTCGCGGCGGAGCGGTCTCTTGCGGTCGCGCCCCATCCGGGCCGCTTGCATGGGCGACTTGGCCCCGCGCACGCCTTCCTCGTCGGGCGTCCCGGCGAACTTCTGGGCCTGGAAGTAATGCTCGCTGGTGGGCCAGGTCTTGCCCTTCAGCCTGATGGGGTGGGGCGAGAAGTTGGAGAAGCAGCCGTATTCGTCCCCGACGGCGTAGAAGCGAATCTCCCGGCCCACGGTTCCACCTCCCGGCTCGTCGGCCGCCGGCCGCCCCCCGCCACGCGCCTCGCGACCTGTCCGCGCCCGGACTGACACGTGACGCGACGGGCGAGTTCGCCGCCGACGCTCAGAGCTGCGTCTCTGCAATCTCGATGGCCTTGAGCAGGCCGCTGGCCTTGTTGACGGTCTCCTGGAACTCGTCGGCGGGGACGCTGTCGTAGACGACGCCGCCGCCGGCCTGGACGTAGGCGACGTCGCCTTGCATGACGAGCGTCCGCAGGGCGATGCAGGTGTCCATGTTGCCGGTGAAGTCGATGTAGCCGACCGCGCCGGCGTAGGGGCCGCGCTTGGTCGGCTCCATCTCGTCGATGATTTCCATCGCCCGGATCTTCGGCGCGCCGGAGACCGTCCCGGCGGGGAGCCCGGCGCGGAGGGCGTCGAAGGTCGTCTTGCCGGCCCGGAGCTTACCGGTCACGTTCGACGTGATGTGCATGACGTGGGAATAGCGCTCCACCTTCATGACGTCGGAGAGCACCACCGAATCGTACTCGGCCACCCGGCCGACGTCGTTGCGGCCCAGGTCGACGAGCATGATGTGCTCGGCCCGCTCCTTGGGGTCGGCGACGAGTTCCTCGGCCAGCGCCTGGTCCTCGGCGTCGTCCTTGCCCCGCCGGCGCGTCCCGGCCAGGGGGCGGATCGTCACCAGCCCCTCCTCGACCCGCACCAGGATCTCCGGCGAGCTGCCGATGAGCTGGAAGTCGTCGAAGGTGAGATAGAAGAGGAACGGGCTGGGGTTCACCACGCGGAGGACGCGGTAGACGTCGAAGGGCTTCGCGGTCGTCTTCAACTCGAACCGCTGCGAGGGGACCACCTGGAAGATGTCGCCCGCCTTGATGTACTCCTGGCAGCGCCTGACGACGTCCTCGTAGCCCTCGCGGGTGAAGTTGGACTTCGGGATACGGGTGATCGGGCCGGCGGCGTCGATGTCGCGGAGGGGGAGGGCGTCGGTCGGCGTCCCCAGGCGCTCGACCAGCTCGTCGACGCGGGCGCGGGCGGCGTCGTAGGCGGCCCTGGGGTCGGCGCCGGGCTCGACGTGGGCCTGCGCGACCACCAGGACCGTCTTGCGGATGTGGTCGAACAGGACCATCCGGTCGAAGAACGAGAACGAGAGGTCGGGCAGGCCGCGATCGTCGGCCGGGGCGTTCGGCAGGCGCTCGGTGTAGCGGACCGCGTCGTACGCCGCGTAGCCGACCGCGCCGCCGGTGAACCGCGGCAGCCCCGGGACGTGCGCCGCGCGGTGGCGGTCGATCAGCTTCTCCAGCTCGGCGAACGGGTCGTCCGTCTCGTAACGCCGCTCGGACTCGGGCCGGCCGGGCTCGGAGACGACGACGCTGTTGCCGCGCGCCTCGAACCGCAGGAACGGCTCGGTGCCGAGGAAGCTGTACCGCCCGACCTTCTCGCCGCCGACGACGCTCTCGAAGAGGAAGGAGGGGGCCTGGCGCTCGATCCGGTGGAAGGCGGAGACCGGGGTGAGGTCGTCGCCGACGAGCTGGCGGAAGACCGGGACGCAGGCGGCCGAGCCGGCGCGGGCGGCGAAGTCCTCGAACGAAGGTCGGTGGATGCTCATGGCGGCGGCGGGTCCGGGGGAGGGACGGAGGCGCAAGGCGAGTCCGCAAATACGTTAGCAGCCCGCGGCGGGCTCGGCAAGCCGGGGCGCGACGGCGAGCCTGACGGTCGGCGCGGCGGCGAGGTTCGCGACGGCGCCCGGCCCCCCCGGTTCCTTGACAGTCCACCCATGTCAATTAGAATGAAATTCGAGGCGAAGGCCGACCGAGATCGCGAGGGCGTCGCACGTCCGAACCGGGATCCCCGCCCGTCGGATCCCCCGGGCCACGGCCCGTCGCCAGTCTCGCGGGGCTGGCGGAGTTACGAGCCATGAAATGCCAGAAGTGCGCGAAGCCGGCCACGTTTCACATCACCGACATCGTCGCGAAGGGGAAGCACGAGGAATTCCACTTCTGCGACGAGCACGCCCGCCAGCACCTGACCCCCGCCGAGGAGGCCGCCGAGGCCCCGCCGATCAGCGAGCTGGCCAAGAAGCTGGCCGGCGTCCCTGGCGCGGGGGGGGCGGCGATGCGCGAGTCGTCGGCGGCCGACAAGCAGTCGTGCCCCGTCTGCCAGATCACGTACCTGGAGTTCCGGAACACCGGGAGGCTCGGCTGCCCCTACGATTACGAGGTCTTCCGCGACGAGCTGATGCCGCTGCTGGAGAGCGTCCACGGCGAGACCCGGCACTCCGGCAAGGTCCCCCGCCGGGCTCCCCGCAACACCCAGCAGCAGACGACCCTGATCCAGCTGCGCAACGAGCTGAAGCGGGCCGTCGCCGCCGAGGACTACGAGGCGGCCGCGCGGCTGCGCGACAAGATCAAGGGGATCGAGCAGGAGCAGGCGTGACCGACCCCCGACGCGGATCCCTGGGGACGAGACGAAGGCGGGGCCGGCGATGACGTGTCAACGATGCCAGGACGAGGCCGTCGTCCACCTGACCGAGCTGGTCGACGGCCGCCGCCGGGAGCGCCACCTCTGCGCCGGCTGCGCGCGGAAGGCCGGCCTGGTCCTCCCCGAGGCGCCGGCCGACCTGGGGCTCGACGCCGTGCTGACCTCGCTGATCAAGAAGCACGTCGGCGAGCTGGTGGGGGAGCTGGCCGAGTCGAGCTGCCCCGACTGCCGCCTGCGCTACGTCGACTTCCGCACCAGCGGCCGGCTCGGCTGCCCGCACGACTACCGGGCGTTCCGCGAGGGGCTCCTGCCGATGCTCCAGCGGTTCCACGGGGCCACCCGGCACGTCGGCAAGCGGGCCCGCGTCCGCCCCGGCGCGGCCTTGCGGCTCCGGCTGCGCTCGCGGCTGCGGCAGGCCGTCGCCCGCGAGGACTACGAGGAAGCCGCCCGCCTGCGCGACCAGATCCGCCCCAAGGACCAAAACGAATGACACTGGACGACCTGACGAGGACCTCCGGCGAATGGCTGCGCGGGACCGGGCCCGAGAGCGACATCGTGATGTGCTCCCGGATCCGCCTGGCGCGCAACCTGGCCGACTTCCCCTTCACCAACCGCGCCAGCCGGGGCGAGAAGGCCGAGATCGAGGCCCAGGCGAGGGCGGCCGTGGCGTCGGCCGAGCCCGAGGCGTCGTTCTTCGACGTCAACGCGATGCCCAACCTCGACCGCCAGTTCCTGGTCGAGCGGCAGATCATCTCGCGCGAGCTGGCCGGCGGCGAGGGCCCGCGCGCCGTCGCGGTCTCCCCGCGCGAGAACGCCTCGATCATGGTCAACGAGGAGGACCACCTCCGCATCCAGTACATGCTCTCCGGATTCCGGCTGCACGAGGTCTGGGAGGAGATTAACGCGCTGGACGACCGGCTGGAGGAGCACGTCGCCTACGCGTACAGCCCGTCGCTGGGCTACCTGACCGCCTGCCCCACCAACGTCGGCACCGGGATCCGCGTCGGCGTGATGCTCCACCTGCCGGGGATCGTCGCCAACAAGGGGATCGACAAGGTCTTCCGCGCCCTCCAGAAGATCAACCTGGCCGTCCGCGGGTTGTACGGCGAGGGCTCGCAGGCGTTCGGCGACTTCTACCAGGTCTCCAACCACCAGACGCTCGGCAAGAGCGAGGAGGAGATCATCCGGATGCTCACCGACGTCGTCCCGCAGGTCCTCCAGTTCGAGCGCCAGGCCCGCCAGGAGCTGGTGACCGGCCGCCGGCAGCACCTGCACGACCAGGTCTCGCGGGCCTACGGCGTACTCAAGACGGCCCAGACGATCTCCAGCGAGGAGACCATGCTGCTGCTCTCCAGCGTGCGCATGGGGATCAACCTCGGGCTGATCGACGACCTGTCGATCGCGACGGTCAACGAGCTTTTCATCCAGACCCAGCCCGCTTTCCTGCAAAAGCTCCGCGGCGGTGAGCTAGGAGTAGAGGAAAGGAACGTCGCGCGGGCCTCGTACCTCCGCGCGCGGCTGGCCGAGGGGCGCGGCGACGACGAGTAGCCCCGCCGACGGTCCCGATCACTCCAAGTCCCGGACGACAGGACCGACGCGGTGCCATCCTTCAGCTTCGACATCGACCCGTACACCGTCCTGGGCGTCTCCAGCGAGGCTTCGCTTCAGGAGATCCGGGAGGCGTACCGCTCCAAGAGCAAGAAGTTCCACCCCGACGTCGGCGGCGAGGACTGGGCCTTCCGCGTTTTGGCGCAGGCCTACGAGCTGCTGAGCACCAACCGGGTCATGATGGCGACTCGGGCCGAGGAGCCCCGCCGGCCCGCGACGGCCGACGCCCCCCACGCCCCCGGCGGCCGGCCCAACGGCCGCGGCGCCCAGGCCCGCGCCGAGCCCAAGACCGAGTCGGTCTACGTGGGGATCGTCGACAAGGACGTCGAGCCCGGCCGGCGGCTGGCCGTCGAGCTGCTCAGCGTCCGCTACCTCTGGGACCAGGCGTCCTACCTCTGGCTCACCCAGAAGGCCACCGACGAGGACCGCTTCCTGAGCTGCTCGATCAACGTCTCGTGGCCCGATCGCGACCAGTTGACGGGCCGCCTCGACCCGGCCGAGGAGTCCGAGATCCTCGCCTCCGTGGGCGAGATCTTCGACCACCTGGTCCTCGCCACCCGCGCGGTCACCTCGCGGAGCTTCGTCCAGGAGGACGGCTTCACCGGCTGGCTGACGTACAGCAGCTTCGACCGCACCTGGAAGGCCGTCCGCCAGCTCCAGCAGCTGCTGCACACCCGACGCCTCGGCGTCCGCCAGTGGTCGCGAGACCTGTTCATCCCCCGCGCGTGGGACTGAGGGCGTTTCCCGGCGGGCATCCTGGCCGGATCGGAGGCCCCCCTACCCGGCCTCGGTGGGGGAGCCCCGGATTTCTCGCGGCGACGGCTCAGGCGTGGCGAGCCCGACGCGATCGGCCCAGGTAGCCAAGCGCGACGAGCGCGGAGCCGCCGCCGAGCATCACGACGCTCGACGGTTCCGGCACGACCTGGAACGACGCGTTGATTTGGTAGCCGTTCCCCGCCGCGTCGAGCACCGTGACCCGGTACTCGTAACCGCCGGTGACTCGCCTGGTCACGAAGTCGAAATTGTCGGCGAAGAAAAATGGGATGTGGCTGTACCCATCCAGCCCGGCGCCCCCTGGCAGTTGGCCGAGCGCCGGGACGTTAAACGCCGCGAGGAAGTCATTGTTGATCGACCCGTCGGTGAACGTGTCCCCGTCGACCGAGAGCGGGAAGATCGCGTTGGGGAGGATCGGCCCCGAGGCGAAGTCCGGCGAGGAGCCCGTCGGGCTGTTCGGGCCGGGGACGACCATGAACGCCAGCCAGACGCCCATGCCATAGGAGAATTGGCCCGTGGAGAAGGTCGATGACTCCACGAACCCGTTGGCGGCGACGCCGTCGCCGATCTCCTGATCATAGGGCCCCACGTGCGGCGCCCCCGGCCCGATGAATAGGACCGGGTCGGGGAGATGGTCGGGAGGGGGCAGGATCGCCTCCGCGGTCTGGGCGAACTCGGCGTAGCCGCTGGCCGCCGTGCCGATCGGCGCCGCGAACAGGTGGAAGTCCACCGGAGTGAAAGTTGGGTCGCCGATCCGCGTGACGACCACGCCGGCCCGCGCGTCGCGATCCGCGAAGGCGACGAGCGGGGACAACATGGCCAGCGCCAACGCACCGCGTCGGATTCGTGACAGCATCATCGTCGCGTGCCCCGTTTCAGCAAGATGCCCTTACACGTCGACACATAATGACCGATCGGATCGCAACCGGCTGGCTCACCGCGGGACAAGGGGCGTCTCCCCGGTCCGTCGGCCCCGGAAAGCCTGGGGGATTCGTCCCCGCAGAGCGGACGGGGAAGGCGAAACCTTCCTCGAAGCCCAGAAGCTCAGCCTCCCAGGGCGATCCGAGGTTGAATCGGTCAATCTTTGACGCGTGGAATATGCCGCGACCATCAATTTAATGCAACAAAAAAACAGTTCGACGTGACTCTGTTTTGAAAATGTTCGTCCACCGGGCATCTAAAGATTTAACCACGGTGGCGGCCCCGAGGGTTGCCAAGCGTGAAATACGCATCGGCACGCTTCGATTCCTCGGGCCGAACAGGCTTCTGCCGTCCCGTTCCGCGGTCGGCCGCGGCAATGGAGACCGGGGCTCGGGCCGAAGCGGCCGGCAAGGCGAGCCGCCCGGCTTGGCCGTCATAGGCAGGGTCGCGTTGCAAGGTCGCGCGGGGGGGACCTTTCCGACCGGACCGGGCATGGAAGCGCGGGACACGCCCCCGAGGTCCGCGGTATCTGGCGAGCCAGGCGGGAGCATGGATGAACGGTCGGGGGCGCGGGGGGGCCCGGCCCCGCGACGACGACGGGTCGATCAGCCCGGATTGCCCGGGGGCGTGGCCGGGCGGCTCGCCAGGTCGCGGAGCTTGCGGACGACCTCGGGGGCGTCCCACTCGGCGGCGCCCTCGCGCATGTAGGCGAGGCGGCCGTCGGGGGCGATCAGGAACGTGGCGGGGATGCCGTCCGTCAGGAAGACGGGGGGGAGGGCCGTGGCGTGGAGGATCGTCATGGGCCAGCCCTTGCCCCGGACGAACGACCGGACGGCGTCCATCGACTCGTCGGTCGCGATGCAGATGAACTCCACCTTGCCCTTCAGATCCTCGACCGACGCCAGCCGGGCGATGGACGGCATCTCGGCGACGCAGGGGGGGCACCACGTCGCCCAGACGTTGACGAACAGGGCCTTGCCGCGGAAGCGGTCGAAATTCACCTCGCCGCCGTCCAGGTCGCGGAGGCTCCAGTTGAAGTCGACGGCCCGGCCTGACTCGGGGCCGTCGATGTCGTCGAGCCGGCGCGGGCCGGCGACGATCAGGTAGACGACCCAGAACGCGGCGAGGACCCCGACCATCAACAGCCAGGGGGGCTTGCCGGCGGCCGGCGCGGGGGATTCGGGGGTGGACATGGCGGCCTCTGGTTCAATCCCTGCCGCGGGTCTCGGCGACCGGCGCGAGGAGGTTCTCGACGGGGGCGTAGTCGTCGGTCAGGATGATCCCGCGAGAGCGGTTTTCCAGGATCTCCCGCTCGTCCTCCGGCCCGTAGGCGCGGGCGACCGACCTGCGGTTCTTGACGAAGAAGCGGGGGTCGTCGTCGCGCTCGCCCAGGTCGGCCAGGTCCAGCGGCTGCTTGCTGGCGACGACGACGAACGTCTCGCGGCTCCCCTCGCCGATCTCGGTGTTGGTCCCGAAGATGTAGACGTGGGGGAAGGTCAGCCGGGCCGTCCGGGTCCAGGCGCCGAGGAACCCGCCGAACCGGCGAGCTTCCTTGAGTCGCGCCTCCTTCCGCCGTTCCCGCTCGTCCGGGTCGGTGACCTTGGCGGCCTCAATCTCCCGCTCGGCCTGGCGCAGCGCCTCCTCGTCGGACTCATAGGCGTCGATGATGTTGATCATGTAGACGCCCGTCGGGGACATCATCCGGGCGATCTTGTCGTTGAACTCGCGGGTCGTCAGGTGCCAGGGGACCGAGAAGTCGTTGAAGGCGTCCCCGAAGACGATGTCGTACTGCTCGGCGCCCTGGCTGCGCTCGACGAACTGGCGGGCGTCGCCCCAGGCGGTGCGGATCGGCGTGTCCAGGGGGAGGCCGGTGGCCACGTGGTTGGCCCGGGTGACGGCCGGGTCGATCTCCGCCACGTCGACGTCCGTGCCGGGGTAGACGTGCTGCATGTGGCGCTGAAACGTGTAGGCGCCGCCGCCCAGGAACAGCGTGTTGAGCGTCGAGGAGGCGATTTTCGGCATCCAGGCACGGGCCGGCGATCTCAGGATCTCCTCGTCGCTGGGGGGCCGGTCGGCGTCGGGCGCCTTCGCGGCCGGGGCGTCGGCGAAGACCTGGTCGGGGAGTTCCGAGCCGCCGGCGGTCGACGCGGCGGCGGAGGCCGGCGTGATCTTGCCGGCCGCCTTGGCGGCGCGGTAGGCGACCATCGCGTAGATGTGCTCGTAGTCGTAGTCGAGCCGCTCGGGGTGGTCCAGGATGAAGTAGCCGTGGATCAGGTTGTCCAGCACCAGGGTGCGGAGCTGGAGGCCGTCCGCCAGGGGCTCGTTGTTCACCTTGATGAAGTAGTAGTTGCTCTCGTCGACGTGGGCGAGGGCGTCCTCGGTGGTGGCCGGGTTCCCCCTCGGCTCGCGGATCGACCACTCCTCGCCGATCCGCTCGGTCCATTGCATCGGCAGCAGGCCGATGACGCAGAGCCCGAGCGGGATACCCGCCCAGACCGCGTGGACGACCGTCCCGAGGATCGTCGCCGTGATCGCCAGGATCGCGGCGAGCAGCAGCAGGACCCCCTTGGTTCCCAGGACGTCGATCAGGACGAACCCGGTCAGGAACGTGCCGACGATGCTGCCGACCATGCCCCAGGCGTAGACCTGGCCGATGGCCGTCCCGGTGCGTCCCCGGCGCTGGAGGCGGTCGACGGCCAGCTTGGCGACCACCGGGCTGACCGTCCCCATGGTCACGGCCGGCAGGAAGAAGACCATCGTGACGACCAGCAGCACGCGATACGGCCACGTCAGCGCGTAGGAGGAGCCGAAGAGGGTGACCTCGTTCATGACGATCGCCCGGCTCAGCAGGCTCGGGGCGATCCCCTGGTCGGTCCAGTCGCGGAACCACTCGGGCTGGTTGTCCAGGAACAGGATCCAGAGCAGCGCCGCGGAGGCGACGAGGAACAGCCAGCTCGCCCGCTTCTCGTCGCGGATGCCGTTGGCCAGCCGGCCGCCGATCCAGTTGCCCACGCTCAGCCCGGCCAGCAGCACGCCGATGACGCTGGTCCAGCCGTACACGCTCGACCCCAGGTGCCGCGCGACCTGCCGGCCGGCGACCATCTCCATCGCCATGAACGCCATGCTGGCGATGAACGCCAGCACGGCCAGGTCGCGCAGGCTCGGCGTCGGGCCGGGCTCGTCGGCGACGGGCTCGACCTCAGCCCGCTCCGTCGCCAGGCCGGCGCGGGCCTTCAGCGAGCTGGCCGCGGCCAGGGCCGTCAGCAGCGACGCCGCGCCCCCCGCGACGGCCAGGTGGTTGATCTGGTATCCCCCCAGGTCGACGCCCCCTATGCCGAGCGTCCGGATCAGCGGGGCGATGGAAGCCGCCCCCAGCAACGCGGCGCTCGCCAGGGCCGGGAAGCGGACCAGCGGGTTGCGGTCCAGCGTCGCGGCCAGCACGGCCAGGGCCGAGGCGATCACCAGCACGATCACCGAGCTGGGCGCCAGGTAGATCAGCACGAAGCCCGCCAGGAACGTCCCGACGATCGACCCGACCGCCCCCCAGAAGTAGACGTCGCCGATGGCGCTGCCCGCCTTTCGAGACTCCTCGACGGCCATCTTGGCCACCACCGGCCCGATCATGCCCAGCACGGTCGCCGGCAGGAGGAAGTCGAGCGTGACGACCAGGATCGTCCGCAACTCCCAGTTGATCGACGCGGGGGAGGGGACGAGCGTCGGGATGGCCGCGTTGACCACCAGGCAGCCGAACGTCAGGAACGACCCGAGCGCGAACAGCGGGCCCAGGGCGGCCCGGGGCTCGACGCGGTCGGCCAGCCGGCCGCCCAGCACGTTGCCCAGGCAGATGCCGCCCAGGATGATGCCGATCACGCTGTTCCAGACCGTCAGCGACGACCCGACGTGTCGCGCCACCAGCCGGCTGGAGACCAGCTCCAGGACCATGATGCAGAGGCTGCTGAAGAACGCCAGGGCGTAAGGAGACCAGCGGGCTGCCAGGCCGACCATGCGGGAGGCTCTCCGGGAGGTCGCCGATCCGATCTCGGCGGTGGGGGTTCCGTCCGTGGAACGCGTGGGAATTCACCAACTTCGGGACGTCTCACGATATCCCGCCCGTCGCGCCCGCACAACGACCCAAGCCCCCGCCCCGCCAACTTGAGCGCCCGCCGGGGCATGGCGTCGGCCGCCGGGCGCGATTAGCATCGGGGGCCTTCGGGCGGGGGAACCACGCGGTCGGACGAGTGGAGGTTGACGGGATGCGGACGGGCACCATCGATCGGCGGGACTTCCTTCGCGGCTCGCTCGCCCTGGCGGCGACGGCGGCCCTCGGCGGCGCGAGGGCCTCGGCGGCCCGCGCGGCCGGCGGGCCGTACATCGACGTCCACACCCACCTGGGGCGGACCTGGAACGGCGACGAGCCCCTCACCGCCGAGGGCCTGGTGCGCTGGATGGACGAGCGCAACGTCGCCAAGGCCGTCGTCCTGCCGCTGGTCTCGCCCGAGTCGTCCAGCTACCTGAGCCTCACCGAGCTGGCCCTCGCCGGCGCCAGGCAATTCCCCGACCGCCTCGTCCCGTTCTGCTGCATCGACCCCCGCACCAGCTATCGCGGCGGGCGGAAGGGGCTGGGCGACATGCTCAAGGAGTACGTCGACCAGGGGGCGAAGGGGCTGGGCGAGCACAAGGTCGGCCTGCCGGTCGACGCCCCCGAGACGATGCGGCTCTACGAGGCCTGCGACGACCTCAAGCTCCCCGTCCTGTTCCACTGCGACGACATCCGCAACACCGACGAGGCCGGGCTGCCGGGGCTGGAACGGGTCCTCTCGGCGTTCCCGAACGTCAACTTCCTGGGCCACGGGCCGGGCTTCTGGGCCTCCATCTCCGGCGACCTGAAGACCGGCGAGCTGGGGAAATACCCGACCACGAAAGTGGCCCCCGGCGGGGCGCTCGACCGCCTGTTCGACGCCCACAAGAACCTGTGGGGGGACCTCTCGGCCGGGTCGGGCTCCAACGCCATCTCGCGCGACCTGGACTTCGGCCGCGAGTTCCTGATCCGTCGGGCCGACCGCATGCTCTTCGGCACCGACTACCTCAAGCCCGGCCAGGCGGTCCCGCAGTTCGAGCTATTCGAGAAGATCGACCTCCCGCCCGAAGTCCGGGCGAAGATCGAGCGCGAGAACGCCGCCGGGCTGCTCGGCCTCTCGATCTGACCCGACGCCATCCCGGAGCGAGAGCATGGACACAGACCCGCCCCTGTCGCGCCGGGATTTCCTGGCCTCCTCCTCCGTCGCCCTCGGGGCCGCCGCGCTGGGCGGCCCCCTGCCGCCGCCGGCGCCGCCGGAACGGCTGGCGATCGAGGGGGGGCCGAAGGCGGTCGCCGCGCCCGCGCCGAAGCTCGTCCGCTGGGGCGAGCCGGAGAAGGGCCAGCTCGACGCCATGCTCGGGCAGGACTCGCTGTTCTACTGGAAGGGCCCCCGGACCCGGCTGTTCCTGGAGCGGTTCCGCGAGATCTGCCCGCTGCCCCACGCGATGTCCTGCTCTTCCGGGACCGCCGCGCTGCACATCGCGGTGGCCGCCGCCGGGATCGCGCCGGGGGACGAGGTGATCACCAGCCCGATCACCGACATCGGCACCGTGATCGGCGTCCTGTACCAGCAGGCCGTCCCCGTCTTCGCCGACCTCGGACGCAACACCTACAACCTCGACCCGGCCGACGTGGAGCGTCGGATCACCCCGCGCACCCGGGCGATCATCGCCGTGCACCTGGCCGGCAACCCCTGCGACATGGACTCCCTCAAGGCGATCGCGGCGCGACACGACCTGGTCCTGATCGAGGACTGCGCCCAGGCGTGGGGGGCGAGTTACGCCTGCCGGCCGATCGGGACGATCGGGGACGCCGCCTGCTTCTCGCTCCAGAACTCCAAGCAGGTCACCTGCGGCGACGGCGGCGTGGTCGCCTCGGCCGACGCGACCATCGGCCCGCGTCTCCAACCCTTCGGCGACAAGGGGATGGACCGGGTGAAGGGCGGGGGCCTGTTCGAACACTTCGCGACGAACTACCGGATGAGCGAGCCCCAGGCCGCCGTGGCCGCCGCGCAGATGGGGCGGGTCGGGGCGATCGCCGAGGCGCGGGCCCGCCTGGGCTCCCTCCTCAACGCCGAACTGGCCGAAGTCCCCGGCGTCGAGCCCCCCGCCGTCCGGGCCGAAGATCGCTGCACTTACTGGTTTTACATGGCTCGAATCCGCCCCGAGGCGTTTCGTTGCACCCGGACGGAATTCGTCAAGGCGCTGGCCGCCGAGGGCGCGCCGGCGGCCGAGGGGTACATCCCGGTGCCGTTATACGGCAACCCGGTCTTCAAGAATCACGGCTTCTTCGCCGGCCGCTGGCCCCTCAAGGAGATGGGTTTGACCCGGATGGATTACGCCGAGGTCTCCTGCCCCGAGGCCGAGGCGATCCTCAAGACCTGCTTCCGCCTGATGATCCACGAGGCGATGAGCGACGACCACGTCCGCGCCATCGCCGCCGCCGTCCGCAAGGTTGCCCGGCATTACGCCGCCTGACGCGGGTCGAGCCCGGCTCGCTCAGTCGAAGTCGTAATGGGCCCGATGCCGCCCGCACGTCCGGCATCGGTAGATGTGCAGGCAGGCGCTCTCCCCCGAGAACCCATCTGGTCCCCAGGACATCGCGTCGTCGCCGGGGTCGAACAACCCCCGGAAGAAGGCGTCCCGATCCGCCGTCCCGAGCGACTCGGAGACGTGTCGCCAGCCCCCCAGGTACGTCATCGGCCGGCGACAGCAGAAGAGCCAGTTCTCGCCCTGCCACGAGATGTAGCCGGGCGTTCGTAGCAACTCCCACATGTGCTCCACCGGGACGCGGGCTCCTGGCGACCCGCCTCTCGGGCCGGTCGCGACGATCTCGAATTGATCGGCTCGCAGGCCCGGGTGGCCCAGCGTCACGCCCTCGATTGCCCGTTCCCACGAGACCATCCCGAACTCGGTGTCCTTGGTCATCGCCACCTTGCCCGCCCGCAGGCAGTCGTAACAGGCGAGCAACCGGTGCTTGAGATGAAGAGCCTCGGGAAACGGGACCGTCGATCCGCACCCCCGGCTCGCCACGTCCCCGCGTTCGTCCGGGTCGAGCCCGGCCTCAAGGCCGCACGCCGGGCACGGCAGGATCAGGTCATCGCCGATGCCCACATCGAAGCAGTGCCGACCGCCTCGGCGACACAGTCGGCAGATGGCCAGGCCGGCGTAGTCGCTCGCCTCGCGCGTCGGGGCCTCGAACAGCGGGAACGGGATGCCGAGGTCGGCGAAGGTGGACATGGCTCTGATCCATGGGACGGCGTCCTGGTCCGTTCAACGGCCCGCGCCGGCATCGTCAAGGGGTATCGGCCTGGTTGGTGGCAACCACCAAGGCCTGGGCTCGATCGAACCTACAAGGCACGACCCACGACGTCGACCGATTTCGAGCGTTTATCGCGACGCTGGGAGACGCGGGTCCGGCGGGCGAATGGGGGAGTTCCTCGGGACGCGGAGTCATGCCGAGGTCCGTGGGTGTGAATCACCCCCCTCTCCGCCGTCCGACAACCTCGACCTGGGCCTACGGGCCACCACTTCTCGGCGAAAGGCGGCAAATCGACATCCGCCGCGGTTGGCTTCGTTCGCGCGCGGCCGCTTCATCGATTATTCGTGCAACTAGATTACGCTCCTGGAGTTGTGGTGATTTCCGCGTGGCTTCGTTCGTCGAGTTCGAATCGCTTTTCGTGCGTCGCCGTCGTGGGCGGGTGGTCAGGGCGGCGAGCCGGGTCGGGCCGTCGCTCCGGTACCCACGAGGGATGCCCCGCGGCCCCAGGCGTGCGCGCGCTCGTCGAACCCGGCGGCCTCATACCGAATCCGAGTTGTCAAAGAACGGGGTCCTCCGTCTCCCGCATGGTCCGCGTCGGGGAGGCGGAGATTCCATGTTTCCGATGAAAATTTCGGATCCGCGACGGCGGGGCCACCCCGATCCGGCTATCGATCAGATCGGTCTCGTCTGTTTCGACGGAATTGATTGACGGAAAGGGCTCGGCGCGGTAAGACAGATGTATCGCATCCGGCTCATGGCGGGCCGGAGTGCAAGGCCATGAACGCCTCCCCACGCACGATCGACGCGCGCGGCAGGGGGCTTTTTTTTCGCGCGAGACGCGCGTCGCCGCGGGGCGCGACCCCCGCATCGCCAGGAGGACGCATCGCCGCTCGTCGGGGCCCGCGCCAGAGCAGGGGCGATGGGGCCGCGACGCCCGGCGTCGCGTCGGGGAGGCCCGCCTTGAAACGGCAATATGTGACGGTCGACGGCAACGAGGCCGCGGCCCACGTCGCCCACGCGACGAACGAGGTCATCGCCATCTATCCGATCACCCCATCCTCGACGATGGGGGAGCTGGCCGACGCCTGGTCGGCCGTCGGGCGCGAGAACATCTACGGCGTCGTCCCGACCGTCGTCGAGATGCAGTCCGAGGGGGGCGCCGCCGGCGCATGCCACGGCGGGCTCCAGGGCGGGGCCCTGACGACGACGTTCACGGCGTCGCAGGGCCTCCTGCTGATGATCCCGAACATGTACAAGATCGCCGGCGAGATGACGTCGGCCGTCTTCCACGTCGCGGCGCGATCGCTGGCGACCCACGCCCTCTCCATCTTCGGCGACCACTCCGACGTCATGTCCACTCGCGCCGCGGGGTGGGCCATGCTGTGCTCGAACACGCCGCAGGAGGTCCAGGACTTCGCCCTCATCGCCCAGGGGGCGACGCTCAGGTCGCGCGTGCCGGTCCTCCACTTCTTCGACGGCTTCCGCACGTCGCACGAGGTCAACAAGATCGAGCAGCTCACGTTCGAGGACATGCGGGCCCTGATCCCCGACGAGCTGGTGCAGGCCCACCGCGACCGCTCGCTCTCACCCGAGCGTCCCATCCTCCGAGGCTCGGCCCAGAACCCGGACGTCTTCTTCCAGGCCCGCGAGGCCTGCAACCCGTATTACATGGCCGTCCCGGGGATCATCCAGGAGACGATGGACCAGTTCGCCGCGCTCACCGGCCGCGCGTACCGGCTGTTCGACTACTTCGGCGCGCCCGACGCCGAGCACGTCGTCGTCGCGATGGGCTCGGGCTGCGGGGCGATCGAGGAGGCGATCGAACGCCTCAACGCCGAGGGCCGCAAGCTCGGGCTGGTCAAGGTCCGCCTCTTCCGCCCGTTCGACGTGCCGGCGTTCCTCGACGCGCTTCCGACGACCGTCAGGCGGATCGCCGCGCTCGACCGGACCAAGGAGCCCGGCGCGATCGGCGAGCCCCTCTATCAGGACGTGATCACCGCCCTGGCCGAAGGCTGGGCCGACCGCGCCGGCGACGCCCCGACGCCCCGGGTGTACGGCGGCCGGTACGGCCTGTCCTCGAAGGATTTCACCCCCGCGATGGTGAAGGGGGTCTTCGACGAGCTGGCCGGGGAGAGGCCCAAGAAGCACTTCACGGTCGGCATCGTCGACGACGTGACGCACTTGAGCCTCCCGTGGGACCCGGAGTTCGCGACCGAGCCGGCCGACGTCCACCGCTCCATCTTCTACGGGCTGGGGAGCGACGGCACCGTCGGCGCGAACAAGAACACGGTGAAGATCATCGGCGAGAACACGCCGTTCCACGCCCAGGGGTATTTCGTCTACGACTCCAAGAAGTCGGGCTCGGTGACGGTCTCTCACCTGCGGTTCAGCCCGCGGCCGATCGCGTCGTCGTACCTCGTCTACAACGCGAATTTCGTCGCCTGCCACCAGTTCGGCTTCCTGGAGCGGATCGACGTCCTGCAATACGCCGACCCCGGCGCGGTGTTCCTCCTCAACAGCCCGTACGGGCCCGACGAGGTCTGGGACAAGATGCCGATCGAGACCCAGCGTCAGATCATCGACAAGAAGCTGCGTTTTTACGTGATCGACGCCGAGGCCGTGGCCCAGGAGGCGGGGCTCGGGCGGCGGATCAACACGATCATGCAGACCTGCTTCTTCGCCCTCTCCGGCGTCCTGCCGCGCGACGAGGCGATCGCCGAGATCAAGCACGCGATCGAGAAGACCTACGGCAAGCGCGGCGAGACCGTGCTGAGGCAGAACTACGCCGGCGTCGACCAGGCGCTGGCGCGCCTGCACGAGGTGGCCGTCCCCGCGACGATCGCCGGCGACCTCCGCCGCGTCCCCCCGGTCCCGCCCCACGCCCCCGACTTCGTGAAGCGGATCACCGCCATGATGATCGAGGGCCGCGGCGACCTCCTCCCCGTCTCCGCGCTTCCGGTCGACGGCTCGTTCCCGACCGCCACGGCGCGGTACGAGAAGCGGAGCATTGCCATCTCGATCCCGATCTGGGATCCCAGCATCTGCATCCAGTGCGGCCTCTGCGCCCTGGTCTGCCCGCACGCCGCCATCCGCACCAAGGCGTTCCCGGCCGAGGCCGTCGCCGGCTCGCCCGAGGGCTTCCAGTCGCTCCCCTACGGCGGCAAGGAACTGCCCGACTCCCGGCTGACGGTCCAGGTCGCGCCCGACGACTGCACCGGCTGCGGCGTCTGCGTGGACGTCTGCCCGGCGCGGAGCAAGGAGGTCGTCAAGCACAAGTCGATCAACATGGAGCCGAAGTCCGACCACCTGGCGCGCGAGCGGGCCAACTTCGACTTCTTCATGGCGCTCCCCGAGGCCGACCGGACCCGCGTCAAGATGGAGGTCATCAAGGGATCGCAGCTCTTGCAGCCTCTGTTCGAGTTCTCCGGTGCCTGCCCGGGATGCGGCGAGACGCCCTACATCAAGCTGATGAGCCAGCTCTTCGGCGACCGCGCCGTGATCGCCAACGCGACGGGCTGCTCGTCGATCTACGGCGGCAACCTGCCCACCACGCCGTACACCGTGAACGGCGAGGGCAGGGGCCCCGCGTGGTGCAACTCGCTGTTCGAGGACAACGCCGAGTTCGGCCTCGGACTGCGGCTGGCCGTCGACCAGCAGGAGCAGTACGCGCGAGAGCTGGTCCGGCGCATGGCCGGGCAGCTCGGCGACGACTTCGTCCGCGAGGTCCTGGAGGCCTCCCAGGCCAACGACGCCGGCATCGAGGCCCAGCGCCAGCGGGTGGCGATCCTCAAGGAGGCGCTCGACGGGGAGGAGGGGCCGGACGCGATCGCCCTCCGCGGCGTGGCCGACTCGCTCATCAGGCGCAGCGTGTGGATCGTCGGCGGCGACGGCTGGGCGTACGACATCGGCTTCGGCGGCCTGGACCACGTCCTGGCGTCGGGCCGGGACGTGAACATCCTGGTCCTGGACACCGAGGTCTATTCCAACACCGGCGGCCAGGCGTCCAAGTCCACCCCCCGCGCCGCCGTGGCGAAGTTCGCCTCGGGCGGCAAGACGGTCGGCAAGAAGGACCTGGGGATGATGGCGGTCGACTACGGCAACGTCTACGTCGCCACCGTCGCGATGGGCGCCAACCCGTTGCAGACCCTCAAGGCGTTCCGCGAGGCCGAGTCGTACCCCGGCACTTCCTTGATCCTGGCCTATAGCACCTGCATCGCCCACGGGATCGACATGGCGACCTCGATGGCCCACCAGAAGGACGCCGTCACCTGCGGCTACTGGCCGCTCTACCGCTACGACCCGCGCGAGGCCCGCGAGGGCGCCAGGCCCTTCCGGCTCGACAGCCGCAAGCCCTCCGCCCCCTTCCGCGACTTCGCGATGAAGGAAGGCCGCTACGCGATGCTCGCCCGCGCCAACCCCACCCACTCCGAGACCCTGCTGGGCATGGCCCAGGCCGACATCAACGAGCGCTGGCGCTTCTACGAGCAGATGGCCGGCGTCGAACGCAACGTCCAGGCCGCCGAGGAGGCTTCCCGATGAGCGCCCGACTGAAGACGAGGTATCTCGGCCTGGATCTCAAGAACCCCGTCGTGGCGTCGGCCGGGCCGCTCACGGCTAAGCTGGACTCGCTGATCCGGCTGGAGGAGGGCGGCGCGGCGGCCGTGGTCTTGCCCTCGCTGTTCGAGGAGCAGATCGTCCGCGAGGAGGACGAGATCAACAAGCTCTATGAATACGGCACCGAGTCGTTCGCCGAGGCCCAGACCTACCTCCCCGAGATGGAGGAGTACCACACCGGCCCGGAGAACTACCTCCAGAACCTGCGCAACGCCAGGGCCGCGCTGACGATCCCGGTGATCGCCAGCCTCAACGGCACGACCCCCGGCGGCTGGACCGACTACGCCCGCCTCATGCGGGACGCCGGCGCCGACGCCCTGGAACTCAACATCTACTACCTGCCCACCCATCCCGACGTCACCTCGGACGAGGTCGAGGCCCGTTACCTCAAGCTGGTGGCCCGGGTGCGCGAGGTGGTATCGATCCCGCTCGCGGTGAAGATCGGCCCGTTCTTCAGCTCGCTGCCGAACATGGCGAAGCGGCTGTACGAGGCCGGCGCCGACGGCCTGGTCGTCTTCAACCGCTTCCTCCAGCCCGACATCGACCTGGCCACGCTCTCCGTCCAGCCCCGGCTGGTCCTGAGCACCAGCGACGAGCTTCGCCTGCCCCTGCGCTGGATCGCCATCCTGCGGTCGTACTTCGACAAATCGATCGCCGCCACCACGGGCGTCCACTCCGCCGAGGACGTCATCAAGCTGGTCCTGGCCGGCGCCGACGTCGCCATGATCACCTCGGGCCTGCTCCAGCGCGGGCCGTCGCTGATCGGCGACATCCTCCTCGGCATGCGGACCTGGCTCGACGCCAACGAGTACGAGTCCGTCGAGCAGATGAAGGGGTCCATGAGCCAGCGCAACATCCCCGACCCGGAGGCCTTCGAACGCGCCAACTACGTCAAGACCATCGTCTCCTACAGCACCGAAGCCTAGCGGGCTCGCGGTCCGGGCCGTGTCCCCCACACTCGGGGACCGGCTCGAGGGGAATTCGCCCCCCCCGAATCCATGATCGACACTTGAATATCCGGCCGTTCCGTCCGAACATCTTACATGCGTCGTTCCGATCGGAGAGCGTCGACCTGTAAGGGGACGGATCATGACGACCATTCCGGCGCGAAGGCCCGAGACCTCGACGTTCTCCGTCGCCGCGAGGGGCGCGCTTTCGGCAAGGCCGAGCACCGAGTCGGGGGCCCGCAGGCTGGGCGTCGCGATGGCCGTCGTCCTCGGGGTCGCCGGTTGGCTCGCCGACGGCCGGCCCGCCGTGGCGGAGGAGATCGACGTCGTCTTCAACGCCGACGGCTACGACCGCTGGCTGTTCGAGGCGAAGACGGGCCAGTCGGGCGGGCGCTGGAAGGTCGCCGAAGACGGCCTGCATGGGATCATCCCGCGCGGGTCGGACAAGCGCACGCCCATGTGGTTCGTGACCGAGGCGCGGCTCGAAGGGGATTTCGAGGTCGTCGCCTGGTACGAGGCGAAAAAGCTGCCGAAGCCCCGGGCCAGTGCGGGGCTCCCCGATTACGCCGTGAGCAACGGCTCCGAGCTGGGTTTCCGCGTCGGCGAGACCTGGGTGTCGCTTTACGACGCCGTGCGGCCCGGCGGCGAGGTGGTCGGCTATGACGTCCGGCCCCGCGAGGGCGAAAGCGGCCACGGACTGTTCGAGGGGGGCGAACAGGCCGGGAGGCTCGGGGCGAGGAGGGTCGGCCCCACGCTGATCCTGCTGCGCGGGGGGCTCGACGGCGATCTGCTGGAGTTCGGGCGGTTCGAGATCGGGACGGAGCCGCTCGAGGAACTGGCCCTGGTGGCGAACGCCCAGAACACGACCGACGCGATCGAGATCGTCCATCCGCGGCTGACCCTCAAGGCGGATCGGATCGTCCCACTGCGACGCCCGCCCGGCGACTGGCCCCCCTGGCTCGCGGTCGCGGCCGGGGTGGGCGCGGTATCCGCCGTAGGCCTGCTCGGCGCGCGGTGGCGGCTCTCCCGTCGCGAGTCGGCCGCCCGGACCACGAGGCGGGCGTTCACGCTCATCGAGCTGATCGTCGTGATCGCCATCATCGGCCTGCTGGTCGCGTTGCTCCTCCCGGCGGTCCAGGCGGCGCGCGAGACGTCGCGGCGGATGCAGTGCGGGAACAACCTGAAGCAGATCGGCACGGCGCTCGCCAGCTATCAGGCGAGCCACGGCGTCTATCCGTTCGGGCTTGGCGGCGGGGCGCCCAGGGGCTCAAGCGGCAGGTGGTCGGCCCACTCCCAGCTCCTGCCGTCGCTCGAACAGTCGGCCCTGTTCTCGTCCCTGAACTTCGCCGGGGTGCCCTGGGTCGAGGACTCGATCGAACTGAGCAAGCTGAACCTGACGGCGCTTCAGTCGGTGGTGTCGACGTTCCTCTGCCCGTCCGACGCCCCTTCGCCCTCGGCCGATCCCTACGTCCTGGGCCCGAACAATTACCGGGCCTGCGCCGGGACGCTGCCGACGAACCTGCCGAGCGACTCCCCCGACGGCTCGGGTCGCAACGACGGCGCCTTCTGGTACCAGAGCGCCCCGCGGCCCTCGGCGTTCCGCGACGGCCTTTCGAATACCGCGATGTTCAGCGAGCGCTGCATCCACAGGTCCGGCGTCGTCGACCCGCTGGCGGACTATTTCCTCACGGCCGAGACGACCGCCTCCTGCTCCGCGGTCAACCCGGTCAATTCGCCGACCCTCGACGTCCTGCTGCAACGGCCCGGCTACCGCTGGGGCGACGGCAACGTCCTCTACACGCGTTACACGAGCCTCCTGCCGCCCGGATCCCCTTCGTGCATCCTGGGCGGGTCGAGCGACTATGAGAGCCCGATCGTCACGAGCGCGTCGAGCCGGCACGCGGCCGGCGTGAACCTCCTCCTGGGCGACGGCTCGGTCCGATTCGTCAAGGAGAGCGTGGCGGCCGCCGTCTGGCGCGCCCTCGGCACCATCGCGGGGGGCGAGACGGTCTCCGCGGACGTCTACTGATCGGCCTCCCCTTCGGGCCGGCGACGCGCCGCGTTACAATCGCCGTCGCCATGACGCCGATCCCCATCCACGACCTGGACGACCCCCGCCTGGCGGTCTACCGCTCGCTCAAGGCGACGAACGCGACGCGCTCCCTCGACTGCTTCGTCGTCGAGGGGGAGAAGCTGGTCGAGCGCCTGCTCGCCAGCCGATTCCCGACGGAATCGGTCCTGCTGACCGACCGCCACGTCGATCGCCTGCGCGCGACCGTCCCGGACGGCGTGCCGACCTATGTCGTCCCGTTCGAGCGGGTCCACGACCTCGTCGGCTTCCCGTTCCACCGCGGCGCGCTCGCGTGCGGGCGTCGCCTGCCGTGGCCCGACTGGCGCGCTCTTTGGGGGGACGCGACCGGCCCGCTTCGATTCGTGGCGTGTCCCCGCGTGAGCAACCCCGAGAACCTCGGCTCGATCGCGAGGCTGGCCGACGCCTTCGCGTTCGACGCCATCCTCGCAGGCCCGTCGTGCCCCGACCCGCTCTCCCGGCGCGTGCTGCGGGTCTCGATGGGCTCGGCCCTGCGCGTCCCCATCCTGACCGTCGACGACCCGCTCGCCCTGGCGGCCGACATGACGCGCGAGCTGGGCGTCGCCTTCCTCGCCGCCGTGGCGGGGGAAGCGACCCCCTTCGAGAGCGTCGCGATCCGCGACCGCCTGGGCATCGTCCTCGGCGACGAGGACCGCGGCGTCGACCCCGCGTGGGTCGCCGCCTGCGCGGAGTCGGTGACGATCCCCATGCCCGGCCGCGCCAGCTCGCTGAACGTCTCGACCGCCGCCGCGATCCTGCTCCACCACTTCCGCCGCCGCCACTGAGGACGATCCCGGTCCAACCTGGCCGCGCCTCAGACGGCCTCGGACCTCAATCCCGTGATATGGGGCCGCAAGGCCCTCTCAAGGCGGATCATGCCGTCGATCATGGCCTCCTGAACCTCCGGCCACCGCGATTCATCACTCCGCCAGCCGCCAACGTCCACGGTATACGCGATCCGGCAGCTACGCCGGCTGTCGAGCCGTTGCCATGCGAGATCGCCGCCGAAAACCGCTTCGATCTCGCCCTTCCGGTTCAGCAAGCGGTCGAAGATGCGCTTGTTAGCCTCGCCCTCGTCCGCGCCCCGGTCGACGTACAGCTCGACCCTTCCGCTGCCCTTGCCGATCACATAGTTGAACGTCAGGCCCCGCATGCCGGCCCCGGTGCTGATCCAACCGGCATCGCCCGGCGAGATATCGCCGTGGAGCGGCGTCTTCGCCGCGGCATGGGCCAGAAGACCATGCCAGAATCGTCTTCGAATCTCGTGGCGCTCGGCACGCTCGCGGCGGCTCTCCTGCTCCTTCTCCCGGACCCGCACCTGATAGGCGGCGGTCTCGGGCAGGGGGATCACCTGCTGGACATCGACCAGGATGCGTCGGCCCTCCCCAGGAAGGTACGGCCGCATGCGGACGCATCGAATGTCCAGGCCGTGCTCGTTGAGCCAGAGGACGGCGGTGGTCAGCTCCTTGGAGAACTCCGCCGAGGCCAGGACGACGCGGACCTCCTGGCCGAACGATTCCTCGTCCTCCTCCTCCCAACCAAGGAACTCGAGCAGGGAGGCCCGGGCGTCGGTGTCCCGGCCCAGCCGTCGCAGGTGGTCGGCATAGACCTCGACCACCTTACCGAAGGTCAGTGTGGAGACCATCGCGGCGTAGCGGATGGCTTGCAGCTCCATGTGCCCGCCGTCCTCGGTCCGCTTCAATTCGATGACGACGAGGTTGGCGTCCCGGTCGATCCCGAGGAGGTCGATCCGACGCCGGGACTCCTCCCAATCGCTGAATTCCTCCGCGATCACTAGCGTGTCGGGGGAGACGACCCCGATGTTCTCGCGGAGCAGCCGCTACAAGTCCGACCGCTCCCTGAACCCAGCCGCGCCAAAGCTGGTCTCGTCGAGCTTGCGGATGGCCGATTCGGTGACTTCGTAGATGGGCATCGCGTCCCCGCCCGGCTCAGGCGAACAGCCGCATGCGACGCCGCCTGGGGCGTTCGACGACTTCCAGCGGCAGGACGCGGCTCTCGGCGGCGGCCATCTCGCGGCCGAAGCCGGTGGTGAACGACCGACCGCGCGGGCGGAGCGCGACGCCGTCGTGGTCCTGGTCCTTGGCGCACAGCGGCGGCGCGACCTCGACGACGGTTCGGCCCCAGGCCATCGCGAAGATGGCGTAGGGCAGGGGGGCGTCCGCGTCGATCCGCCGCGAGAGCGCCACCCAGGGCGCGCCGTAGGGGTGGCGGGTGCGATACGCCAGGCACGCAATCCCGGAGAAGAGCGTGCCGTCGAACTCGTGGTCTGGGTTGCCGACCCATTCGATGGTGTCGGTGAAGTGCTGCAGCTCGCGCGGCGGCATCACGGCGACGGCCATGCGGACCATCGCCTTGTACGCGCCGACGGGGACCGTCGCCGGGGCCTCGCCCCCTTCCGCCGCGAGCGATTGCCAGAAGCGGCCGAAATCGGCGTCGATCGACCCGGCGAACTGCTCGTGGCATTCGTCGCAGATCTCGGCGGTGGCGAGCATGGTCGGCGCGACGACCTCGGGGACGATCGGCCTGGGACGCGAGAACTTGGCGCGCGGGGCGGATCGCTCGCAGAACCGGCACGCGGGGCGGGGCCGCGACCCCACCACGACCAACTCGTCGGCGGCCAGCGGATACTCGGCCGCAGCGCGATAGTCGAGCTGGTGCGCCACGTCCATCTCGGCGGCGGCCCAGTCCTCGCGATCCGCCCCGTGGGCCCACTCCCGACGCTCCCAACGCTCATAGGCGGCGCGCTGGATCTGATCCCAGGTAGGCGGCATCGCGCGATCCCTCGACAGTCGACGCGGTTCGGTCCTTCATCGTCCGGCTTCGGGCCCGAGCCCTCGCCGCGCCCATGATAGACGCGCGGCGAAAATCGAGAAAGGCCGGTCGAACGGCCGAACCAACTTGACCCCGGGCCCGTATGGTTGATAATGAAATGGCTCGGGGAAGCCGCAGGATTTCCTCCCTCGGCCCACCTCCGAGTCGACTCCAACGGGGGCGAACCAGGATCGACCGGATGTCCTAGGTGAACGGTGGCGTGCCGAGGTTGGTCAGCAGGCCTCGTAAAAAGCCGACCGAAACTTAACTGCCAACAACACTGTTGGTCTCCGTCTCGCTGCCTGAAAACAGCGACCGGCCCTGCGACGAGCCTTCTCCCGAGAGGCCCGGCCAGGGACGACAATTCGGGATCGCTTGAGCCAAGCCGCTTGTTGAGGCCCAGGCTAAAACCATGACGAGCTAAGCCGAAAGGGACCCTGTCGACCGGGGCCCCGACGCCGACAATCAAACGATCGACTACGCACGTAGAGGCCCTCGCCAAAGCTTCTCGGGACGCGGGTGCAATTCCCGCCGCCTCCACTAGTTACGTCAACCGCCAGCTCCTGACTGGCACTGACAGGAAACGACGAAACCCCTGCTCCGGCAGGGGTTTCGTCGTTTTCCTTCTCTGGCTCCGGTCCGGCTTCCGTGCCAACCGCTGACAGCTCCTGTCCCACGGCGCCGCCCGAATCCCGACCCATTTCCGACCGATCGGCGTCTGCCGATGGCTTGGGGAGCGGCAGCCCGGCCAGCGCCGCCGCCTGGTCCTCCAGGCCGATATGGGTGTACTTCATCGTCATCCGCACGTCCGCGTGCCGGGCAAGCTCCTTGGCTTCCACCAGGGTGGCGCCGTTTCGGAGCAGCCCCGTCACATGGCTGTGCCGCCCGGCCGCGTGGAAATCGGCGATGCCGTCCGGCGTTTCGTACGCGATGCCGATCCGCTCCAGATCGAGCTTCACCATCAGCCAAGTTTTCTTCCGGTCCAGCCGGGGGAAGAGCGCCTGATCGGCGTCCATGCCTGCAATCCAATCCGACACCATCGCCACCAATTCCGGGTGCATCGGCAGCGTGTCTTCCCGGCGGTGCTTGGAGCAGGCGGCCCGCACCTTCAGGATCGGCTGGGCGGCATGGAGCTGGAAGCTGCGCGGCGTCAGGCTGGCCAGCTCCGCGCGCCGGAGCCCGGTCAGAAAGGACATGAGATACACCCGCGCCCGCCATTCGCCGCTGTAGCCCTGGATCTCGCGGCCGCTTTCCCGCGCGGACGCCACCAGCCGGGAAAGCTCCTCCGGCGTCAGCGCCCGGCGCTTGTGGCGCACGTCGGTTTCGGCGTTCAGCCGGTCGATGCCGGCCACCGGATTGGCGGCCAGGCGCCTGCTCGCCGCCAGCCACTTGCCGAATTCATCCATCGCCTGGAGGTAGTGGTTGTAGGTGCGCGCCCCCAGATTCTCTTCCCGGCGGATGGTTTTGAGCGCGTTTTCCACCGCTTCCGCTTCAAGCTCCCCCAGCGTGGCGAAGCCGCAGGCGTCCACCAGCCGCCGCACGCGCGTCATGGTGAGCTTCCGGTGCTTGGGCGTCGTGTTTTCCAGCGACCGCTCAAACGCGGCCAGGTGCTCCTGGATCGGCGCCTGCCTGATGGCAAGCAAACGCTCCTGCGTCGGATCGATCATGCCGCACCGCCGCAGGAGCACTTCGTTTTCGAGCTTCGCCGCGAGCTGTTCGGTCAGCCCCTTGTCGGTGAAACCCTTGGCGTAAGCGCGTTTGCCGTCGGCGTCCACATACTCGATCCACCAGGGTTTGTTTTTCTTGCCCTTGTCGCGGCTCTTCTTGAAGACAGACGCCATGATGACGGCTCCGCCGGAGGAAAGGTGCCTGATCCACGGTAACGGAGGGGTGGGATTCGCGCCAGGCCGAATCCGCTCACCTGCCGGCCACCGGGCACCCGGGGTCCGGGCAGCCGGAATCGATCCAGCGCCGGATTTCGTCCGAGCGCCACCGGGTATTGCGGCCCAGCCGCAGGGGCTGCGGCAGCCTCCCTGCCGATAGCAGGCGCCAAAGCGTCCGTTCCGAGATCCCAAGCAGGCTGGCCAGCTCCGCCGCCGAAATCAGCAGCGGCGTGGTGTCGGTGCTCATGATGGGCGGGCTCCGTCAGAATCCGGCGTGGTCATCCTGCGCGCAGGGCGTTTCGGGACGATAGAATTCCGGCATGGGCAGGCGAAGCCGCCTGCCGTCGCTGATCGTGACGAGCAGCGATTCCTCCGGGCCGAAAAGGGCGGTGGCCACCACCTGGCCGGCGTCATCCACCACGTAAGACAGGCAATGATTGCCCGGGTCTTCCCAGGAGGTGCAGGCCATCTCCCAGATCACCGCCGCGAGCGTTTCCCAGGCGTCGATGGTTTCAATCCGGCCGTCGCCGGCCCGAAGCGTCCGCCAGGTGAACATGTGCCCTCCGCATGGCTTGAAAGGCAGGGTGATTTCCTCGGGGCCTGAAACGCCGCCGCCGCACGGCGCAGGGCGGCGGCGTTTCCTCGCGTGCAGTCAATGCCTTGGCGCTCATCGCCTCCTCCTGGCCTCCCGCGCGTTGACGGTTTCCCAGAGCAGCACGGCCAGCGCGCTCGCTTCGGCGGTGACCAGGAAGAATCCAAAGGCTGGCATGCGGAAGCCGCACGCCCAGTGCGCGACGATGGCCAGGAGCATGATCGCGGTCCACAAACCCGCCGTCATGAAGGCTTCCCGCGACAAGCTGCGCCGATGGGCGCGGTGCCGGATATGCGTTCGCAAGGCGGTTTCCTCCTCCCTATCCAGGAACGCGCCCAAGGCCGCCAGCTCCTCCAGGCCGGAGCCGATGGCGGTGTAAAAATCCCGGTCCAGTTCGGCCGCTTCGCCTTCGCCCAGATGAGCGTCGATCCGGGCGCGGCACTGCTTGGCCAGGCGCAGCGCCATCGCATGGGTGACGGTGGCGGGCGGATGCCTGGCCATGAATTCCGCGAGGATCGCGGCGCGATCGGCCGGTGCCGCTTCCAGTTGCACGTCGGACATGGCATTCCTCTCCATCATCGTTCGATGAAGCATGGCGCGGTGAACTGAAGGAGCGGCGGCTACCGCCGCCGCGTTCCGCGCGTATGCCGCGGTTCCGGCTCCGGTGGAGAGCCGCCCGTCCGCGCCCGCCCGGATTCCGGCGCGTCCGGCGCCTTGCGGCCGAACATCACATCCCAGGATGTATAAAACGACACGCCCTTGTGCGGGTTGCTTGGTGCATTCCGCGCCAGCGCGGTGAGCTTTTCGCCGTGGCCGAGCGCGGCATCCAGGGCTTCCGGGCTGATTTCCCCGTTGCGTAGCGGGTAGTAGAGCGCTTCGTAATGCGCTTGGCTGTCGAGGCCGAAATCCGCGATGCTGGCGAGGCTCGGCCAGCAATCCAGGCAGACCGCGTTGATCAGGCCGCGTGTCGTATCGCGAATGGGGCTGCCGGGTGTCGCCACGCCGGGCGTTTCCGCGCCGGCGGAAGCGTGCGGGACCGAATCCTGGTGCGCGGTGAGTAGGGGGAAGATCCCATGGGCCTGTAGCGCGTCCATCAGCGTGATCGGCTTTTCCGGCCCCAATGCCGCTTCCTGCGCCTGGAACTGTCCCAGCGCGTAGCGGACCTCCGATTCCGGCCGGCTCGCGGCCACGCGCTGGAATTCCGGCCAGTCTTTCTCCGCTTCGCGGAAATACACCTCTTTCACGCGCTCGGCCGGCTGCAGCGCCACCACCGGATCGAGCGCGTTGGCTTCCAGATACCGACGGTATTGCACGCGGTTGGCGGTATCGAACAGCTCGCGCTCCTTGCCCTTCCGCTCCGCTTCGCTCCAGGTTGGCGTGTCGCTCATGGTGCTTTCTCCCGGTTTGGAACGGCTGTAAGCTGCGCGTTACCGGCCGGATGGGCCGGCTGGCGTGGCCGGTTTCAGCGCCTCCAGCTCACGCCGGGCGATCAGATAGAATTCCCGATCGGCATCGGCCCATTCCTCTTCCCTCAAACACGTCTGCACGATGCTGCGGCACTGCCGGGCGATGCGGACGGCCGCTTCATGGATTTCGGGCGTGGTCCCTACATGCGGCGGAATCATGGGTTTCAGCCCTCCAATGCGCGCGGTGGGCGTGCCGGGCAGATCGGGTAGGCTCCGCCCGGCGGTGGATTCCGGCAGCCATGCGGCGCCGGGCGCCGCGTTACTCGGTTGCGGTTGAGGTGTTTGCCTTGCCGGAAACCCCGCCTGCGCCCCGCTTCGGCCAACCGTGAAGCTTGAGCGCGAGCGTGAGCAGCCCCATCCCGCCGGCCGCCGCCAGCAGCATGGCCAGCGGCCGGACGCTCGCATGGGCGGTTTCTTCGATCGCCTTGCCGGTCGCCGCCGCCAGCGGGGCAATCGCTTCCCTGGCCACCGAATCAGCCACCTGTACCGTGCCGGCGACGACCGGCGCCACCACCGCCACCGCCAATTCCTTGGCACCGTCGATGAAGGGCGCCGGATCGTTGAGAAACGCCGTCAGCGCGGCGGCGCCGGCCAATTCCTTCTTGTGCTCCCAGATGAATTTCATGGCGCCGTCGCCGAAGCGCGCGATCACGCCCATCAGCTCCGGCGTGCGGCCGATGGCCTCCAGCTCGCCGCCTTCGGCCAGCATCGCCAGCCGCCGGCCGCTTTGCGGGCCGATGGCTCTCATTGCACGCACGGCCGGCGTGCCGAACTCCTCCAGCACCGGTTCCGCGATACCTTTGTGGCGAAGCAGCGCCTCCGCCGCGTCATCGCCGTATCGGGCGAACAGCCGCATGCCTTGCGGCCGGGCCAGCAGCTCGGCCGCCTCATCCCCATGGCGCGCCAGCAGCCGCATCACCTTCGCCCCGTGCTCGCCGGCGTCATCGGCGAGCGTGATGGCCTTGGCGCCGACCGCTCGCACGGCGTGAATCGCGTCATCGCCGTGCCGGGAAGCCGCGCCCGCAATGCGGATACCGAGCTGTTCCGCGCCTTCGCCCGCGGCTTTGGCGCCAAACTTCTTGAGCAGGTATTCCGCCGCTTCGCGTGCGGCCTTCGTTCGATCGGCCCTGGCGGTGCTACCCAACGCCAGGCAGGCAATCACCGACAGGATGGGAATCGCTCGGAAACGCATGGTCAATCCTCCTGGTAATCGTCGAGCACGGCCTTGGCGAATTTCAGGATGTCGCCGCGCGGGGTGGATTTCGCCGGATCGATGCCATAGAGGCGGGAGGTGTCCGCGTCAGGGCCGTATACCTGCCGGTAGAGCGCGAAATGCAGCGCCACCCCCCGGCGGTTGTACATGGCCTCCATCAGCACCCGCAGGCCGGGATTGCCGTTTCGTTCCAGGGCCTTGAGCGCCTTGGCGCAGGCTTCCCGCACCTCCGCGTCCGGGTAATCGATGGAAAACGTGTACAGGCCCCGGTACAACTCGCGCTCATCGGCGTCGCCTTCCAGGAGCAGCGATTGGAGCTGATCGAGCGCGGTGTGCACATGGCCGATGATGCGCGCTTCCGGGTCATAGCCGCTGATGTCGATGGCGCCTTTCAGCGTGTCATCCACCGTTTTGCCGGCCATCAGGTTAATGGCCGTTTTCTTGATGAAATGATCGTCCCTGCGGTTCAGCAATTCCCCGGCCTTGTTTCCGAGGAACCAGGAAGCGGCTTCGCGGCTGATGAGCACGCCGACATCGGTGCGGGCGGATGAGGCGACCGCCTCCACCGCGGCATCCATCGCCGGGCAGGCCGTGGCGAAAGGCGGCAGGACGGGCAAAACCAGCTTGCCGGCCAGCGCGTCATCGGGCACATCGGCGCGGAGCGCGACGATCAGCCGGTTTTCTTCCGCCTCCAGCTTGGCGGCGTAATCGGCCATCGCGGCATCCACCGCCTTGCGCAGGCGGCTGACGCCGATCACCTTGGATTCCAGCTCGCATCGGATGTGGGTGTGGAACGGGTCGGGCAGGAGCGAATCCACTTCCGGCGGCAGCCAGCGCCCGGCATTGCCGAGGCCGAACCAATCGTAGAGCTTGCGATCCATCTGCTTGAACGCCGGTTGCGTCAGGCAATCCAGGTAGATGGCCTTGCCGCGCCACCCGAGCAGTTCTTCCGCGAACGGCCTGGCCGCGGCCCTGGCATCGGCGAACACCGGATCAAGATGCTGCTTCAGCGTGGGGTCGGCCGCACTCAGGCAGGCAAATGCGGATTGGTCCATCCGCTCCTTGACCTTCACCCAGGCGGCATCCTTCGGCGTGGCGGGGAATTTGGCCTGCTGCGCAGCGGCTGGCGCGGCCAGCACGGCCAAAGCGATGAGCGGGCAAAGCACCGGTCGGAATGGCGATGGCATTGAAGCAAGCTCCTGATGCAAAAGGGAAGGAAGCCCTCCGTGGCCAATCGGCGCGTCCATGCGGCGGCGGCTGTCAGCGGCCGCGCCCGCCGCGTTCCTGGTGCATGGGCTGCGCGTCCAGCCCGTGATCGGGCTGCTGATCGCGGTCGAACACGCCGCTTTCGCGGGCGATTTCCGCCGAAGTGGGGTTGAGGATGGAGCCGATTTCGGTGCACTGGATGGAATCGGGGAAGGCCTTGAGCGCCGCTCCGATCTCATCCGCGCCCTGGCGGAATGCGGCTTCAATGGTGCCGTCCTTCAGGATGGGATGGGCGGCGGCGCGGATGCCCATCACGACCGCCTTGCCGGCATCCAGCGCCTGCCCGACCAGGCTTTGCCTGGGCTGCTCCATTTGCTGCTCGTTTTGCGGTGCCTTCTCGGCCATCGTTGCGTCTCCTGGTGAGGGAAGGGGGAACGAAGCGTCCGACTCGCCGGCTAGCGCCGGTAAGCGTTCCGGTACGGCGGCAGCTTGCCGCTCTTTTTCGCCTGGCCGGCGGAAACAGGGCGTTGCATCGCGGGGCTGCCCTGCCGCTCTTCCAGCAGCAGGATCATCCCCAGCGCATACATCGCGGCCACGCCGAGCATCAGCAGGCAGCGCACTCCATCGCGCACACCCAGCCGGTTCCGCCCCAACGGCGGGCCGCCCTGGAATTCCGGGTCGTTGTAGTAAAACACCCGCCTTGCCAGGATCGGCGGCATGTTTTTGTGGGTGACGATCACGCGGTCTTCGGGCAGACGCAGGATCTCATCCGGCGTCAGCAGATCGCGGCCGGTTTCGCTGGTGGTTTTCGAGCGGTTCCGCGTGTAGTTGCCTTGCTGCGGCGGTTGGCCGAACGAGCCGCCGATAGGCCTGGAGGTGGAATCGCCGTCCGTTTCGGAGGTGACGACGACGGTTTCCTTGCCGAGCCGCTTGCTGACCGCTTCGGCGCTGGCGTAATCGTTGAGGCCCCAGTAAATCTGCGTGTCCATGTTGTCCAGGAACTTGCCCGGTTCGCCGAAGCAATCCTTGAGCTGGGAAACGCTCTGGAAGAAGAAAAAGAGCCTGATGCCGTACCCGCGAAGCAACGAGATTGCATCCTCCAGCGCCTGAAATCTGCCGATATGCGCAGCTTCATCGAGGAGGAACAGCACCGGGCGCGATTCATCGGCGCCGTCGCGGGTGAGGTAGCGGAGCAAACTGACGATCCAGAGCCGCAGCAACGCGGCCTGCGTGTGTAGCTGATCTTCCGGGATGGTGAGATAGATGCTTAAGCTGCCGCTCCGCAGTCCCGCCGGATCGAAGGAGGTGGCGCGCATGCTGGCGGCGACGGGCAGCGAATCGAGGAAGGCGCAGTGCCGCGCCACGGTGGTGAGCACCGAGGACAGCTCCTCGCCCTGGTAATGCGTCAGTTGGTTGCCCAGGCGCTTGAGCATGCCGCCCATGGCGGTGGAACGCTGCATCGCCGCGATAGCGTTCTTGAGCGATTCCGGGCTGGCCAGGATGTCCTGCACCGTCTGAAGGTTGCGCTCTTCCGGCGTGCCGTGCGCCACCACGAAGGCGATGATCGAATAGAGGAACCGCTCGGCGCTGTCGTTCCAGTGCGGGTCGGTTTCGTGGCCGGTGCGGATCACCATCGCGTTGGCCACCGACTTGATCTGGTCGAGCGCGCGCGGATCATCGGGATGGATCAGGCTCAGCGCGTTGAACGTGTCCTTGCTGCCCCCGAACGGGTCGAGGTGCACCACCTGCTGGCCGAAAAATCTCCGGCGAATCCAGGCGGTGATCCGAAACAACTCCCGCTTCGGATCGTTCACCACCAAGGAGCCGGAGTGCGCCATCGCATTGGTGACGGCGTAAGAAACGCCCTTGCCGCGGCCGGACGGGCTGAATGCGGCGATGTGCGTGAACACCGGCAGCCGGATCAGCTCACCCGGATGCTTCCCGCGTAGGCTATCCAGGAAACGACGGCACGCCTTGTCGGCACGGGATATCGGCGCGCTCATCAACCCCTTGATGAGCTGTAGCCGGGATGGCCGGAATGCCGGATCGGCGCGGCCCAGGACAATCCCGAAAACGCCGCCCAGCATGCCATAGGCGGCGAGATCAGCCGCATCGGCGAAGCGCGCCGTGCCGTACGCTCCGCTGGTGGATTTGCGCCGCATCCGCTTCAGGAGGAGCAGCCCGCCCACCAACGCGGCGGGCATGGGAAACATGACGGCCACCGCCGCCGTGCCGGCCAGCGCCAGCACCACCGAGAGCGACAGGCACAGGCGGCAGCACGCCACCCAGCCGAGGTAGACCATCCGGCGGAGGTATCGCATTCATACTTTCCTTTCCAAAAGTTTCCAGGATTGAGGCGCGTCACTAGCCGTGCGCCACTAACCGTGCGCGGAATCCCCGCTCCCGGACGAAGCGGGGATTCGCACGCGGCACTCATTCGGGTTGGAAATCAGCCGGATGAGGGGCGGCGGAGCGATTTGGCGAATTCCGTCACGCTCATCCCCAATCGATCCGCCTTCTGGAGTTCCGGCTTCAACTCATCCAGCGCCCTGGACAGCTCGGCGAGCGTGACGCCGCGGTGCACGCTCAGCGGGTACGAAGCCAGGCGGATTGCGTGGCTGCGTTGCTTGTCTTCCGTTACCGGGGTTTCAGGCTTGCCGAGCATCGTGCGGACCTGCTTCCGCGTGATCGGCCCCTTCACCTGCTCGGCGAGATGGGTTTGCAGTTCCGGCGACAACGCCGCCAGCTCATAGCCGGAGGTTTCCGGCAGCTCGCGGCTGTCCACCCGCGCCAGGAGCGCCGGGGTGAGCTTGAGCAGGGCCAGCTTCTTCGTCACCGTGCCGTTGGACACGTTGAGCAGCGACGCCAGCTTGGAGGCGTTCAGGCCCTGGCGCTCCATCAGGCATTTGTAGCCGGCCGCTTCCTCCGAAGGCTTGAGGTCGGCGCGTTGCAGGTTCTCGATCAGTTGGTAGATATCCGCCTGGCCGTCCTCCAGCGGGCCGGGAAACACGCGCGCCCAGATGGTTTTCAGGCCGAGCTTCTGCGCGCAGAGCACGCGGCGATTGCCCCAGATGGCGAAGTAGCAATCGCGCGCCGCGTCGGCCCAGAGGCCAGGCGGTTGGAGGATGCCGTATCGCTGGATGGACGCCTGGAGCGATTCCAGCTCGTAGCATTTGCGGAAATTGTCGGGATCGAGATGCACCTTGGCGGTCGGCACCTCCACCGGCGGCGGCAGGACCATCGCGGTTTCTCCGAAGGAAGCGGATCGGGTTCATCGGCGTTGCACCTTTCTGGTAAAGGTGTGCGGTGAGGTTTGGGGGAAAACCGTGATTCGTCAGCCGGCCACCGTGCTGCCGGCCGGAGTGGGCATGCTGATCGTAATGCGCCCGCCCTGCGTCGCCGGAAGGGCGCTGGCCGCTGGCGCGGCCAGCATCAGGCAGGCGGGGTGGGCGAGGATGGTGAGCGGTTCAAATCCCGGTGCGTATGGCGGAGCCGCGATGAGCACGGAGCTGAGCGGCGGTTGCTGAGGCTGGATCATGGCAACGCCTCTTCCGCCCGGCTGATCGATGGACCTTGGCCACGTTTGCCGGGCACGCCGCGTGGCGGGTGGCACGGTCGGCCGATTTTCCCCGGCCGTGCCACCCGATGGCTCATTGCGACATTGACGGGCCGAAGGGGAACGCTTGTGTCGCCATTAACCCTTTGCCGCGCAACAGCTTGCAGGGATTCTCTCGGTTTTTCGCGGACGACATCGCTGTTCGTTTGCACCGGTGGGTTACGCGGCGGGGTCGTCCAGGCCGATCCAGGCGCCGTTCGATGAGGCGCGCCGCTTCGCGGGCCGCCGCCGCGCATGCCGGTAATCCTCCAGCGTCGGGCGGACTGCCTGGTATCTCTCCCAACGCTGAAGCGTTCGCGTGCACACGCCGCTGAGGCGGGCAACCGCCTCCTCGCTCAAGTCGGGCCTGAGCGACTTGGCGAACACCGCCCGGTCTTCGCGGGGCAGATCCCGCCAGAAATCCAGGAAGGCGAGCAATTCGTTCCGCTCCCGGCGGGGCAATTCCGCCAGGATGGCGACGATGAGCGCGAAGGCGGGATCGGAAGAAGCGCTGTAGGAGCGGGGGAAGTGGTGCATGATGGCCCTCCGAACATGGTCCGGCTCTGTCGCACCTACCCGGCGGATCACCGTGCCTGCCCAGGCGTGCGATGGGGGCCATCATCGTTCGGGGCTGGAATTCTTGCCCGCTGCGCACGGATTCGTGCGCAGCGGGCGGGAGAGAGGCTGCCGGCAGATCAGCGGCTTTGGCCGAGTTGCTTGTGGGCCTGGGCGACTGCCTGGCGTTCGATGTCCCGGACGAGCTGTTCGGTATGCTTGATGCCTGAGCTAAGCCCTAGCGGCTTGTACTCATCCGTCAGCATGCGAATCAGATCCTTACGGCTCAAATCCTCATCCGCGTACGGGTCGGGCTCCCCCACGGCGGCGGCGAATGCCCTATGGGCAATCTGACGCTCCTGCTCAAGCATGCATCCAATTCCTATGCGGGGATTGTACAAGCCTTCTGCGAAGAAGAAATCGGAATCGATCTTCTCGAAAGCGGAAGGCTTTGAGGCACGGATCATCTTGATCGTTACCCGGTCGGACGGGTAATCCAACCGCTCGTGCTCGAATTTGGGTTTGGGTCGCGGTGCGGTCATCGGCATTATCATCAAGTTTGCCGATATACTATACTAGTATTAAAATATGTAAACTCATTTGTTTCCGAGCGCTTCTAGGTAGTGGCGGAACTCCTGGAGGTAAAAGTTGCCGTCATCGGTCAGGGCACCCGGCCGTGTGCTTTTTGAGCCGATCAATCGGATCGGACGGCCAGCCCGTACTTTTAGCTTTGCTTCCAACTTAGTGATCCACTTCCTCAATTGGCCTTCATTGTCGGGGAAATCAAGCGAGACCGTACCAAGGCTTTGCAGTTGCCCGATTTCCCGGACGAGTTGCCGCTTGGCGACCGCCCCCTGTGCTGCCTCCAGCATGCCGCCGATCAGGACAAAGAATTCGACGAGCGAATCATCACCAATCCAGCCGTAATCCGGGCTGGCGGCATGACCGACCGCCGGTTTGCCGAGCCGGGCCAATAAGGCCGCGATCCGTTCCTGCCCGGCAGCGTCGGCGTCAGGGAGTGCCGCCTCCAACGCGGCGACCGCATCCGGTCCGATTCGCAGCAGGGCTTCTCCTGCCCATTCGCTGAATTCCGGGTTGGGGGCAAGGAAAACGCGGACCAAATCGGGCAGAGCTTCGCGTGCGGACGGCCCGATACCGGCCAGCACCAGCAATGCGGCGAAGCGGGTTTCATCATCGCCTTCCCTGAGCAATTGGGCCGCAACCGGAACGGCAGGTGCCGCTTTCGGTCCCATCAGCTTCAGGATTCCAGCCGCTTGCTGTTTTACGTCTCCGCTGGGGTGAGTAAGCAGGATATGAGCCAGGCGATCAGGCGAATCGCCTACGATTCGGCTGAGCGATTCGCCTGCCAGGGGTAACAGCCGGTAATCCCCCTGCTCGATCAGTCCGACCAAGGCGGGAATCGCGGGTTCTCCAATTGCAACGACGGCATCGATGACGCTCCGCCATACGTTGCGGTCCGGCTCGGATTTCAGGCGTTCAATCAGGACGGGTATGGCCTCAGCGGCTCTTTCCTCGAATTTCCCCAGACTGAGGGCAGCCATGCTGCGTGCTTCCGGCTTGGGATGTTCGAGCAATTTGACCATCGCCTGGATCGCCGCTTTCGGTGCTTCGCCCATCGCCACCAGGCTCTCCACGACGTTACAGGCGACCAGCCAGTTTTCCGAGCGAAGCGAGCGGATGAGCGGCTCCACCAAGGATATGGCCGCGTCCGTTGCCTTGCCGAGCTTGCCCACCACGGATGCGATGGCCAGGCGGAGATCAGCACCGCTCAACGGGAGTTTCAGCACTTCCATCAGGGTTGGGATGGCGACAATCGCTTCCTGCCCTACCCTAAGAAGCAAATAGACATTTTGATGTTGAAGTTCCTGGTTTGCGGATTTTAGACCCGCGATCAGTATTTCAACGGCTTCTTGTGCATGCGGCGGCCCGTGGCGTCCCATCGCACAGGCGGCAAGGTTCCTCGCCGTGCCAACCAGAGCGTTTCTAGCTTCCGCTAGGCTTGCCCGATCAACTTGCCCATCACCCACATACTCCGATGCAAGCCTTGCCACCGCGTCAAGCGTCATGGCGGATTCGTCGCCCCTCAGGGCTTGCCGCAGTACCGACATCGCTTGGGCCCTGGGAATGGCCTGATTCTCATCATCTTCTGGAGGGACCCCCAGCAGGGCAGCAGCCGCGGGCACGCGGCAGCACCAATGGTCGTTTTCCATGAGGCTAACCAGGGATGGAACCAGCGATTCGGGTACGCGATTGCAGCTTGAGAGAATGCAAACCGTTTGAAACCGACGCTGAAACTGCTTCGCGGCAAACTCCTCCCTGAACACTCGCAAGGCATCGGGATGCACTTCGCCGATCTGGAATAAGACGAACGCGGATGCAACCCGCAGCTCCGGTTCGGCGTGGCCAAGGGCTTTGACAAGGCACCGCACGAATTCGACGCGGTGCAATTGATTGATGTGGATTTGCGACTGATACAAGCGGCCAACATCCTCATCCGCCGTCCAGATGGAACGAAGGTATTCCTCCACGGCGCGGCATTGCCGCTCCAGGATTCCGCTCGGTGACGTTTCCAGTGCTCCGCTCATCGCCCAGGCTCCGGTCGGTGGCTTGAAATGGCATTTCCATTTAACCGTCGCCTTCTCTCCCCCGCAAACGCCCCTGGGAGCGGCGGATCGTTCCACTTGCTATCTTCGGCCGCCTAACGCGTCTCCACGCCTCCAATAGCCTTTCAAGCCGCGTGAGGGTGCATCCCAATCCCTTCCCCTGCCGGAGCGGAAGCTGGTCGGGGTTGCGAGAGCGAAGGCAGGCACCGTGCCAGCGGGGGTGCCGGCCGCTGGCGGACGGCAATGGAACCGCCTGCATCCATTCGAAATTTTCCTTCGGGCACCCCGGACGGAGCCGGCCGCGTGCTTCCAGGGTCCGCTTCGCTGCCGTTGCCGGCGCAACCGGCTGCCGCCGCCTTCCCGCCCGCTGGTGCGAAATACCGGGGGTGATCCCCCTGGGTTTTCAAGGGCCGCTGCGCTCGAAGCCGCATCTTCCGCGGCTATCGCCTTGTGCAGACGCGGTTCCGTCCCTTGATAACCCTTCCCCCCTGGAAGGCCCTTCCCTTCGTTCCGGTTGAATGCGCGCTGCATTCAAACCGGACATATCAACGAAGGAGCAAGAGCCATGCACACCGAGCGAGCCGACATCTGCACCCGCGTGACCAGCCACATCGTTTCCGAGCTGGAGCGCGGCGTCAGGCCCTGGCTTCAGCCGTGGAACGCCGAGCATCTGGCGGGCAAAATCACCCGCCCGCTTCGCTCCACCGGCCAGCCGTACAAGGGCATCAACGTCATCCAGCTCTGGATGAGCGCCGCCGCCCAGGGTTTCGCCGCCCCCCTCTGGATCACCTTCAAGCAGGCGAAAGAGCTGGGCGGCCACATCAAGGCCGGAGCCAGGGGAACGCTGGTCGTCTATTCCGACCGCATGACCAAGCGGGAAGCCACCGACGACGGCGAGGAAGTGGAGAAGGATATTTATTTCCTGAAGGGTTACACCGTCTTCAACGCCGAGCAGACGGAAGGCCTGCCCGCCCATTTCTACGCGACCGCATCCCAGCAACTTGAGCCGCTGGCACGGTGCCCGCAGGAACGGATTGCCGCCGCTGACCTCTTCTTCGCCAATACCGCCGCCGACATCCGCCACGGCGGCAACCGGGCATACTACGCGGAATCGCCGGATTATGTGCAGATGCCGCCGTTTGAGTGCTTCCGCGACGCCGAATCCTATTGCTCCACGCTCGCCCATGAGCTGACGCACTGGACGAAGCACGGCAGCCGCCTCAACCGCGATTTCGGCCGCAGGAAATTCGGCGATGAAGGCTACGCCCGCGAAGAGCTGGTGGCCGAGCTTGGCGCCGCGTTCCTCTGTGCCGATTTATCGATCACGCCGGAACCGAGGGAAGACCACGCCAGCTATCTGGACCACTGGCTGAAGGTGCTGAAAGGCGACAAGCGCGCCATCTTCTCCGCTGCGGCAGAGGCGCAGAAAGCGGTCGATTACCTGCACTCCTTCCAGCCGAAGCCGGAAGCCTGAGCGCGGAGCCGATGCCGGGCGGCGCAACGCCGCGCCGCCCGGCATTCCCGCCGAAGCGTGAGCAACGCCGCCAAGAGGGGCCTGCGGCCCCATCGCCGTCAAGCGGCAAGCCGCTGGTCGGACGGCGGTTTCCCCGGTTTTCGGCCGTCCGCGCGCGGCCAGCCTGCAAACCGGGTGATTCCCCTCCGCCGCCCGACCGCTTGACGGCTCCCCCCGCTCATTGCCGCTGGGCTAGTTCGTTGAATGCCGGGCGCATTCAACGTGTTAACCAATTATAAGGAGTAATAACCATGACGAACATGCAAGCCGATAGGCCCCCGTTTCCCCGGCTGGTAATCGCCAACCCGAAATTTGCGCTGGGGCGGGTGGTGATGACCGCCAATGCCGCCGGGCAGCTTCCCCGGCTGGACGTGGCGCAAGCCCTATGCCGCCACGCGTCCGGGGATTGGGGCGAAGTGTGCGAAGCCGACCGCGACGAAAACGAGCTGAGCTTGAGGGAAGGCTACCGCCTGATGTCGGTCTATCGCGCGGGCGAAACCGTGTTCTGGATTATCACCGAGGCCGACCGCAGCGTCACCACGGTGCTGATGCCGGACGATTACTGAGTCAACCCACTGACCGGGCGGGGATTGCAGCCCCGCCCGGAATTCCCCGAATCGCATACAAACGGAGATTGATACTATGAATACCCAATTAATCGAAGTCAAGAAACTCGGCAAATCCCCGCTCAACGTACGCCGCACCGGAAGCGCTAGCGCGTGCGACGAGCTGAAAGCGTCCATCCTCGCGCACGGCCTGTTGCAGAACCTAAGCGTCCACCCCGCCAAGAAGGGGAAGTTTCAGGTATTCGCCGGAGGCAGGCGGCTGGCCGCGCTGCACGCGCTCCAGTCGGAAGGCCATCTGCCCGACGATTACGCCGTGCCCTGCCACATCTACACGGAAGCGCAGGCGCGGGAATTGAGCCTGGCGGAAAACACCGTGCGCCACGCCATGCACCCGGCGGATGAATTCGAAGCCTTCGCCCAACTCGTTGGGCAAGGGCTTTCCTCCGCCGACATCGCCACCCGGTTCGGCGTGGAGGAATCCCACGTGCTGAAACGCCTGAAGCTGGCGCGGGTCGCGCCGGAGCTGCTGAACGCCTACCGCCAAGGGGAATTCAGCCTGGAATGCCTGATGGCCTTCACGCTGACCGACGACCATGCGCGGCAAGTGAGCGTCTATCGCGGCTTGACGGAGTGGCAGCGCAACCCCCGCGACATCCGCGCCCAGTTGACCGAAACCATGCCGGGCGGCAAGGACAGGCTGGCGGTGTTCGTCGGGCTGGATGCCTACCTGCAGGCGGGCGGCGCCATCCGCGCCGATCTGTTCGGCGAGGCGGTTTACCTCGAAAACCCCGAGCTGCTGCACCGGCTGGCCGCCGAAAAGCTGGAAGCGGAGCGGCAGGCGCTGCTGGCCGAGGGCTGGGGATGGGTGGACATCATGCCGGAACGCGACTGGCAGTTTCTCCACCAGTGCGGCCGCATCGCGCCCCGGCCCCTGAACGTGCCGGAGGAGTTGCTGGAACGCCAAGCCCGCGCGGAAGCCGCCCTGAGCGCGGTCATGGAAGCGATGGACGATACAGAATCCGATGCGCTGATGGACGCGCGGGAGGAGGCGCAGGCGGAAGTGGACGCCATCGCCGCCGAGCTGGCGCGGTTCTCCGCCTTCGACCCGGAGCAGATGCGGTTTGCCGGATGCTGCGTCAGCATCGGCTACAACGGGGCATTGGAGGTGGAGAAAGGGCTGGTGCGGAAAGCCGATGCCAAGCGGCTGGCCGCATCCACCGCCCCGGCGGCCACAAGGCTGCAAAACCGGATGCCGGATTCGCTCCGCCGCGCCCTGGAAGCCTGCCGCTTGCAGGTGGCGCAAGCCGCGCTGGCCGCGAATCCGGCGCTCGCCTTCGACTGGCTGGCGTTTTCGCTCGCCTGTGACGCGTTCGGCCTGCCAGGCTCGACCGGGCTGGATATTCGCCTGACCGGGCATGCCGCAAAATTTGAAGGTGCCGGTGCCACGGCGGCGGCAAGCGCGATGGAAGCGATTCTGCACGGCTTGCCCCGGCACTGGCTCGAAGCCGGAGATGAGGCCGAGCGGTTCCGCCGGTTCCGGGCGCTCAATCAAGCGGAAAAGCAAGCCGTCTTCGCTTTCTGCGTGGCGCGGAGCCTTCAGCCGCAACTCTCCACCGGCCACGAGAATTCCGCCCATGAGTTGGCGCTTTCGCTGACCGGCGTGGAGGTGGCCGATTACTGGCGACCGACCAAGGAGCAGTATCTGAAGCGCCTCACCCGCGCGCAACTGCTGGCGCTTGGGGCCGAGCTGTTGGGCGAAGCGTGGGCCTATCAGCGCATGGACTACAGGAAAACCGAGCTGGTGGAGCGTCTGGAAGCCGCATTCCGGGCGCCGGAGCAGCCCGGACACAGCCCGGAACAGGCGGCGAAACTCGCCGCGTGGCTGCCCGAGGGCATGGCCTTCCTGCCACCGGAGCCAACGGCGCAGCCGGAACCGGCGGCGGAGCCGAACGCAGTGGCGCACGCAGCCGCCTGATACACCACGGGGCGGGCGGTACTGCCGCCCGCCTTGCCATCGGACAAAGACAGGGAAACGGTGCGGGGTGGCGGTGCCCGCCGCCCCCCGCACGGCGCGCTCGCTCCCTGCGCTCACGCTCCGGTCGCTCGCTCCGAATGCGCGGGAGCGTCAGAGTTCCAACGGACGGAACGCGATGCGGTGGATCACCGGCGTGGCTTCCGCCTCAAAATCCCGCTCCGCCGCCATCTCCCGCATCCACGGCATGCGCTGGAGGGAGAGGTAATCGAACAGCGGCCACAGATGCCGCCCTTCAATCGTCACTTCCGTGATGACCCTGGATTTGAAGCAGAGGATGAGCGTTTCTCCCGAAGCGCCGGTGGCGGGCCGGTATTCGGGAAAGCTGTCCAGGTCGGCATAGAGGCCAACCCGCACCGCCCGGTCTTTCAGGAAGAAATGCACCCGCGGCAGCGGTTTGTAGCTGGGCATGGCAAACGCCCGGTACTCGCCGCTCATGGTCAGCAGCGAAACCGCCTCCTCTTCCTCGCGCGGCGGCACCGCTGCGGTGCCCGCGCCCGGATCAGGCCGGTTCAGAATGGCCTGAATCCCAGAGATCGAGCGCCGATCCGCCGCCAAGCTAACGTCCATGAGCCTGCCTCCTCTCCGGTTCCGGGGTGTCGTGGGATACGCGTATGCCCTGATAGAAGCGTACGCGTTTCAGGCGTTCCGCCTGCCTGCGCAGCCTCTCCGGCCAATTGGGCTGCTTGCGGGGGAGTTGCGGCGGCCGCACCAGGTCGAGCGCCGCCAGCTTGGCCGATGAGCGTTGGATGCCCTCGCGCACCGCCGCCTTGTCGTCGGTATAAAGCGTCAGCCGCTCGCGGGCGCGCGAGCTGCTGACATACATTTGCTCTCTGTTAGTTGCCGGCAAGGAGCTGGCCGCCATGCCGAGGATGACGCGATCGACCGTCTTGCCCTGGCTGCCGAAGGAGGTTTCCACGTAGCCGTGCCGGAAATGTCCTTCCTCCTTGCCGACCACCCAGCCGTTTTCCAGGCGGATGTTGCCGCCCTCCGTGAAACCGGCCACGCGGTAGCTGGAGCCGTTGACGAGCTTGTGCCTGCCGTCCAGCGACCGGCCGTTGGCCGTGAAGCGGATCAGGTCGCCTTCGGCCAGATGGATGGTTTCCGGGCGGTAGACCTGGAATTTCGCCGCTTCGCCGACGGGCAGGCTGGCGCGCGCTTCCTCCGCCCCGGAAAACGCCAGCCGGCGGCCCTTCGTGACGCCTTTGCCGTTCTGGTGGAACTGGAGCACGTCGCCGCTCCGGTAATTGCGCGCATCGCCACGCTCGGCTTCGCTTAGGTTCCGTGCCACCAGCCGGGTGAACGCCCGCTCCTCCTTGCCCAGCTTCTTCGCCAGCCTGAGCTGGCGGCGGATTTCCCGCGTGATCCGCTCGCCTTCGGCATGGGTGGGGCTGACCACCAGGGCGGTTTTCTTGTCGTCGATGGCCTGAACGTATTCGTTGGCCAGGTGCCAGTACCGGTCGCCTTCCCGGTTTTCCTTCACCCAGCCCATCCTGTCGAGCTGATCGAAGCCGGCAACCGTGTCGCCGGCGGCCAGGAATTGCACCGCCTTCCGGTAGAGTCCGCCCTTCTGCCGCTTGATGGCGGCGATTGTGAACGGCGTGATGCCCCCGTATTCGGTGAGCACGTGCAGGAGCGAACCCCTGGCGACGGGGCCGTGCTGGCGGGAATCGCCGATGAAATTGAGCTTCAGGTTTTTCTCTTTCGCAAGCCCGAACAGCCGGTAAGCGTCCTGGTGCCCGAGCAGGGATGACTCATCCACGACCACGCGGCCATTCCGCGCCCGCTCCTGCATCGTTTCATCTCGCAGGAAATGCGCGACCGTCACCGCCTCAAACCCTTCGTCTTTCAGGACTTTGGCCGCGTCCGATGTGCTGGCCAGGTATGTCACCTTCGCGCCCGCCAGCCGCATCGCCTGATCGTAGACGCCGAGCATGGTGGTTTTCCCGGTGCCGGCGATCGCGTTGACCACGGTGACGCGGCAACTGGAGGTGAGCAGGCCCTGCACCGCGTGCCACTGGTCGTCATCGAGCTTGCCGCGCACCAGCCCATCCGGCAGCCCCACCGGCTTGACCGGTCCCATCCGGGCAGCGAACGCCGCGATTTCTTCCTCCTCCCGCTGCACCGCCCTGGTGGTGGCGAGCACGCGGTCGCCTTTGATGCGGGTAATCACGCCCTGACGCGGCAGTTCCCTCGCCACTTCGTCCGCCGTCACATCGCCCAAACCGTAGAGCAGCGCCACCCGCTTCAGCTCCCGCTCCGGCACCACCGACGCTTTCTCGAAGCAATGGTGGACCGCGTAGGCCACGGCTTCGCTGGCCGCGATTTTGGCATCCGGCGCGATTTGCCTGCCGAGGACGGCGGCCAGCGCCTGCCGGTCATCATCCGATAGCTGCCCTTCCCATTCGCGGCGCAGCTCCGCCGGCGTCAGCTCCTTCTGTTTGCGGGAGCGCGTTTTCGCTCCCAGCTCGTACTTGTATTCTGCCCGGTAGGCGGGATCGTTCTTCCGCTTCTCCTCGTACGCTTCCCGCACTTCTTCTGATCGCTTGCTGAACCGGTCGATCAACGCTTGCGGCACCCCGGCGATTTCCCATTCCTTCAGGCCCCGGCTGCGGTCGATCCGATAACCCAAGCCCTCCAGCCGGCTGGCCAGCCGGGCATAGAAGGCGGCGGTGAAATACTCGCCATCCCGCTTGATCGCGGCAAATTCCCCGGCCTTGACGCGGTTCTCTTCCGCATCGAAGGTGGCGTTGAACACCAGCACGTGACGGTGCCGGTGCATGTCCGGCACCGAGCCATCCACGGGGCGCGCGGTGCTGTGATCGAAGCTGGCGTAGAGCAGGTTGCCGGTGGCGCGGTTGCTATTCTCGCCGCCCCTTCTCACCCGCGTCTGCATGTCGGCTTCCAGCTCTTCCATCGTCTCAACGATGGAAGCGTCGAAGGCGGCAAGCAGCTCCTGGCGATCCGATTCGCCGGCCAGCGTTTCGACGATGCTGAAGGATTTGGGCGCCGAGAACACGAAGTCGTAGCCCACCCGCCGCTCCGAATTGGTGCGTGGCGTGAGCGATTTGCCGGTGGCCGGGTGGAGGTTGTCGCAGAGCCGGTCGAAGCTCGCCTTGTCCACGGCGCCGGACAGGCCCAGCTCTTCGGCCAGCCTGCCGCCCCACACCCCAACCGTTTCCTGCCCCTCCGCGTAATAGTCGCTGGCCGCGTAGTAACTCTTCGCGCCGGAAGCGGTGGTGACTTGGTGGATACGCAGCATAGGGTTGCCCTGCGGTGTGCCACTAGATGATGTGCATAATATGAGCGCCTGCCCCCAAGTCAAGTGGATTTGCACGTATTGGTTGTTGCTGATGCAATGGCTGCAGGCGTCTCTCCTTAGCCCAGCCTAAGGGGTTTTTCGCGGGGAAAATGCGGCGTTGATCGACCGTCGCCAGGCAACGGTGACCGCCAGTCAGTTGAGCACCTGACTATACCGCAAGCAACGACTCCAGCCCGTTGGCACCGCCGCTGTCGTAGCGGCATGGTATTGCTTGCTTACATCTGGAGCCGCCCGATTACATGTCGGCAATTTCAGGCTAGCCATATTGCGATCACCACTGCTCAGGGCCTCTAAGCAGGCGATTTCCAGGTCAGAGACGCTCCGGCCCGGCCTGCTCGTGATCCTGCGCTGCATTGCTGCGACTGCTTCCCGTTCCCGCCGCCCGTTCCGCTGCAGGCGTCACAGCTCGCCTGGGGGCGGGGGGTGACAATTCGCGAATGTTGAAAAAAAAGTTGCGTCCGCTCTCTCGGTCCGGGAGAATCCACGGACGATCCGGGCCGATCGCGGCCCAGCCCCATCGGCCCCACGCTGGACCACTTTCATGCCCGGCTGGCTGTTTCCTCAACGTGCGAGTGATGACCGCATGCGGCGTGCCCGGCGAGCGACGCTGCTGCGCCTGGAGGCGCTCGAAGGCCGGGCGCTGCTGGCCAGCTTCCAAGCGATACCATCCGGGACGAGCCCCGTTGAAGCGGTCTCAGCTGACGGAAACGTTGTCGTGGGGTTTGGGTTCCATTGGAGCAGTGGGGAAGGGCTGGTTCCCCTAGTTGCCCCACAGGGGTTGTCCGGCATTCCCGCGGCAAAGGCGGTATCGGCTGACGGTTCCGTCATCGTGGGCGAGATCACACCAAACTTTGGTGCCGTGCCTGCTTTCCGTTGGTCGCCCGGTCAAGCGAACGTTCAGACTTTGCCCGTTGGGTCTTTGTACGCTGACGCTTATGGTGTATCCTCTAATGGTAATACCATAGTTGGCTACGCCAGTTCTTTCGACGCCAACGCTAATGGGGTCTACCGCTTATCGGGTGGGCAGGCTTCAACGGTTATTCCAACGAACAATACGTTTACGAGATATCAAGTTGCAGGCATTTCAAGTTCCGCGTCGGTGATCGCCGGAACCGGCTTCGAAAGGGACGGCTCCTCGACTATCTTCCGCTGGGCCAACAATTCTTTCACTACCCTTCCCGAGCCGCTTGCCCGATCAAGCTTTGCCACGGCCGTATCACCTGACGGTTCTGTGATCGTCGGCACTCGCACGATCGGCTTCCTTCAACAAGCGATTCGGTGGACCCCTCAAGGCGTGTCCGATCTGGGCTCCCGATCATCCGATGCGACACCGAACGGCGTATCGGCGAATGGTTCCATCATCGTCGGAGACCTCAATCCGTCCGGCAACGCCTTTATTTGGGACCAGGATCAAGGTATCCGAGACCTAAAAACCGTACTGGTGAACGAACACGGGCTCGGCCCCTCGCTTCAAGGCTGGATACTTGGCACAGCCACCGCGATCACCCCGGATGGACTTACGATTGTAGGGCAGGGAGTTGACCCACAAAATCGCCCCGCTGGTTGGATCGTCAGGCTTGACGCTTCGATCGAAAATCCAAGTGCCGAAATCAGCATCAACGGCACGGTGAGCAAGACCGATAACATCACTCTGTTCAACCCGGCCGTTACCGGCCAGCCTTATGCGCAGCCGATACACGCAATAATTACCAACACCGGCAACGCCACTGCGACGTTTCAGTTGTCGGTGAGTGCAGCGGGTGCAGCGACGGTCAGCCAAAACTCCGTGACCTTGGCTGCGGGTGAAAGCAGCGAGGTGCAAGTTACACCGAAAGCCGTCAGCGCCGCTCCTTATGACACACAGATCATCGTTTCACATGGGAGCACAGAAATTGCTCGGGATGTGCTGACGATCGTAAGTGTTCTCATACCGCAACGAATTCGGAGCACAAATACGCCTTACTCAATGAAAGACCGTATCCCGCCCAGGGTCGGAACGCCTTTCAACATCACGGTAGCACCTGATCTCACCGGGAGCGGTCAGAGTGTCACGCTAGCGGTCAACGGCCAGAGCGCGAGCAATGGCATGGTTACCATTGATGGCGAAGGAACAAAATATATCGCGAAGACAGGAAAGGTCAGTCTCAGCAGCCCAGATGGCAGCACGCAAACTGCAGCTACAGGACAGTACCGGGGCTCGATCGGCATTCGTGTCGGAGAGAATGGCTCGAAGTTGAAACTCGTGGTCGGAGTACGCGGACAAGATACGACTCAGAGCCATGGATTTAGCGTGGCGGCAATCCCGGTCAATTTCAGCAACACTCGGAAATTGGTGCAGCCTAGAGTCAGGGAAAATGTCGCGCTTAAATCCGCGGGGATGCAGGTTTATTGGCATTTTGAGTCGGATAGCGGAGTCCTTGGTGATCTCGACGCGGTTGAAGTGTCGGAGGTCGTTCAAGCCGGGCCAGGAACAGGAGGGCTTGCTATAAACGGATTTGCTCGCACATCCGGGTATAACAGTGCCCGGGATTCACTCACGTTTTACGATACTCATAGCGTGGCATTCCCGTATTTCTCGAATTTATATCCCGACTGGAATACAGGCGAAATATCCTTTGATCAGTTGTTTAAATTCAGGGACAGAAGGACGGGCAGCGCCGAAGTGCCGATGGCCAATTCAGGCTTTAGAATAGTCCAGCGTCTATATATCGATCCCGTTGACGGAAAGCAGAAATTGCATACAGTAAAGAGAGGAGCTTCCATTAGAATCAATAGCCTTTACTCCGAAGCCGGCACCGTCGAAGGCGGAGAGATTACACGCACGCAAGAAGTTTAGCATCGAGGTTTACCCATGAATTGTATGTTGCTTCGTCCCATGGCAATAACAGGTTTATTTCTTGCGTGCACATGCGCGGAAGCTGGTTTCGTCAACGGCGGCTTTGAAAACGGATATCTCGGCTTCGCAACATTGGGGGCTGCTAGCACAGAATCTTCATCAATCGGAGTAGATCCGACGCAAGGTCATTCTCAGGCTTTCCTTCAGTCCGGCAATGTAATGACAACGGCGACAATTGAAGAGATCGACACGCAGTTTGGATTCTTAGGCGGTCAGTTGAGAAGCCTGTCAACTGGATTGCCTAAAGCTGGATCAGGATTTCTTCAGGTTTTTTCTATTGCCGAGTCAAGCATTTTATCTTTTGATTTCAACTTCCTGACTTCTCATAGGCCCGGGTCGGAAGACCCTGATTTCAATGATTTTGCGTTTGTTTCGATTGGGACGTCTATCGAGAATACTGGGTATTTTGCTGGAGTTCCGGTTGGCCTCGCCGATCTATCTTCTCGCTTTGTTGACTCGTCTGCTTCATCCTTCCTGGGAGAAACAGGATACCGGAATTACTCAGTTGTTTTGCCTGAAGCCGGTACGTATGCATTCGGTTTAGGAGTAATAGACGTTGGAGATCAATCTGGTAATTCCGGTTTATTGATTGACAACATTAGAATATCGCCTGTCACCGTCCCCGTGCCAGCCAGTATGGTACCGCTGGGCATCGGCCTGGCTGCCCTGGGCGGCTACACTTGGCACCGCCGCCGGCGAACCGCCCGCTAGGCTTCCGTCCGTGCCAGCCCCTGCCGGCCTGCACACCAATGCAGTGCTTTCCTTGCCGCGTGGTGTGACCTTCATCATTGAGCCGGCGGGCGATCCCGCGCAACGATTGCCCGTCTGCCTGTAGCTCCGGCAGCTTAGAAGCGAGATCGGCGTAGGCCCGCAGAAGCATGCCTCCGCCGGCCCTGGCATATCCCTCCACAACGGCTTCTTGGCCCGCCAGACCGAGCCTAGGAGCCCCTTGGCGGACTGTAGATACTTGGTAGTCGGCGATGCGCTTTCCGGCCATGTCTCCCCCTCCCTCATGACGCTGCACCGTTCCAGGATGCCCGTCATTGATCGGTGTATCGGAGGCTACCCGTCTTGGGAAGCGACGCGTGTTTCCTTGGCATACGCATAAAGCGTAGGTTTGCTGATGCCGACCATTGAGCAGATTTCCGGGATGGTGTGCTCCTTCGCCCGGTAGAGCTGAACGGCCAGGGCACGCTTCCTCTCATCCAGCTTCTTCTTCCTTCCTCCCTTCCGGCCACGTGCCCGTGCCGCTTCAAGCCCGGCTTTCGTCCGCTCACGGATCAGGTTCCGCTCGAATTCCGCCAAGGCACCGAAGATATGGAAGACCAGCTTGCCGCCTGGGGTGGTGGTGTCGATAGCCTCGGTAATACTCTGGAATCCGATGCCCTGTTCCTCCAGCTCGCTCATCAGGTCGATCAGGTGTTTCAGCGACCGGGCCAGCCGGTCCATCCGCCAGACCACCAGCACATCGCCCTTGCGTAGCTGCTCCCGCACCCGCTCCAGGCCGGAGCGATCCCGCTTGCCGCCGCTGGCGGTGTCCTCGACGATCCGCGTGCAGCCCGCCGCCTTCAAGGCGTCCCGCTGCAAATCCAGATTCTGATCCTGCGTCGATACGCGGGCATAGCCGATCTTCATGGGCGGTCTTTCCGGCGGTCCTGAATGGATGCGCTGACCATTTCATGCGATTCCGTGCATCCTGTGTCCGCCATGTCGTTACTCCAGCAGCGTCATCAACCGGGCAATCACCTCATCGACGATGGCAGGCGGTGCCTTTTCAACGAATGTCGCTTTGCGGGCCTGGAGATCAAGCGTGCGGGGCTGATGGCAAAGCACGACACCATGCACTTTGACCGTAGCACCGCTCAAGGGTACGGCGAAGCCTTTGCTGCGGGCAAACTCGCCGCCCTGCGAGATCGGGCAGACCAGCGGTGTGCCGAACTGGTTGAACTCCCGCCGTGATACCACCAGCACATACCGCCGCCCAAGCTGCTCCCTCCCCTGTACCGGATTAAGATCGACGTGGTAAATATCCCCCCGCTGCATCAGATCGCTTCGCCACCGGCAGGGCCATCGTCCAGCCAGGCTTGATCCTCTTCCGTCAGAGAGGCCGCCAGATCACATTGCCCGATCAGCTCTTCCAGCGTGTAGCGGGGTTTAGCCTGCGGATCGACGATCAGCCGCCCATCGGCAACGGTAATGCCCACTTCGGCATTGGGACGCAGGCCAAGCATCTCCAGAACCGGCTTGGGGATGGCGAACATCACCGAGCCGCCGACGGTGCGAAGGGTGGAATAGTGCATGGCATAGCCTCCAAGCATAAGTTATATTTCTATATAATATCTCATTGTGGTCGCAGTGGCAAGCTATACCACCTGACCGTATAAGGAAAGAAACGCGTCGCAGGCTGTTGCAACTTTCCCTTGATTTCTTATCCTAATATCTTTACCAAGGAAAGCGGGAAATGCGGTCGAGCTGACGAAGCCGCCGCCGGAGGCAAGGAAACGGTCGTTTGCTTTACCGCTGCCACTGTGGACGCCATCAGGCGCCAGGAGGAGCCAGGGGAAGGGAATGGGGATGGAGCAGTTCAGGGCGGAGCTACAGGCGCGCGATCCGGCGCGCGGCATCTTCCGGGCCTACCGCATCGAGGCGGGCACCGATTTGCTAGGCGATTGGCTGGTGGACGTGACCTATGGCCGCATCGGAACTCCGGGCAGGCGGATTCGCCATTTGGCCGCCAGCGAGGCAGACGCCCGCCGGATCGTCCGGCACTGCCTGCAACGCCGAAGGACCGCCCCCAAGCGCATCGGCGTCGGCTACCAGCTCCGCGAGCTGAGCGACGCCGCAGGGTGGCTCCAGATGCCTGCCTAACCGCCAAACGATGCACAAACAGCCGAGAATTTCAAATTAAGTTCCATGTCTCTAAAGGACATACGGCAAGAGGGAGCGGTCGCCAAGCAGTTGACTGTTCCCGGCCGCTACGCTAGAAGGGAAAACCTGTCAGCGAGAAGCAGGAATCGGGCAAACCGCACAACTGCATTCAGGTGCCGCGGAGTCGCATGCTCGAGGGCGATGTTCGACCGATCCCAATACTTAAGTCTGAAATAAGCAAAGGTTTGGCGAAATTCACGATGCACATAGAGCGGGTCCAGGTCGAAGAAGGCTTCCTCGATGGCTTGGACGTTCATTTCGTCCCTGGGCTGAACGTGGTCATCGGCGCGAGAGGCACAGGCAAAACTTCCTTGATCGAGCTAATCCGGTTCTGCCTCGACATCAGGGGGTTTGGGGCGGAGACGGCCAAGCGGAGTATGGATCACGCGCTTTCGGTGCTTGGCACCGGACAGGTGACCGTCACGCTTGCAGAGAACGGTAGGCAAGTCACCGTTACCCGGACCGCGAACGACAAGGCCCCACGCAGCACTGGCCCCTATACAAGCCCCATCGTTTTCTCCCAGACGGAGATAGAAACGGTCGGACTTCAACCCAGCGGCCGATTGGGTTTGATCGATAGCTTTCTCGGTGACATGCGGCGCACGGGCGCCGAAGAGGCTGAGGCGGTTTCGGAAGCTCGCTCGCTGACGAAGGAGGTGGATTCTCTTCGGCGTGAACTGGAGGACTACGAACGCCACCTAGCCGAAATCCCGTCGATCGACCAGCAGTTAGAGCAACTGGCCCCGTCGGAACAGCAGCTCGCCAAGTCCTCGAAAGACGTTGCTGCGAAAAAAGGAAGCCTGGATGAGCTATCGAAGTCAATCGCTTCCACGGCAGTAGCGTTGACATCGACGGAACGTTTTTCCCAGTTCACGGCACGCTGGCGTGCCACGATTGCCGCGGCAGTCCAGGCTACACCTCCCGATGAGGTGTGGGCCACGCGCACAGAGGACAATCCGCTTCCCGCGCTCCAGGAACGCGCCGCCAAGGCAGCAGCTTACATCCAGCACGCGCTCACCGAAGTCAACGCAATCGAGTCTGAAACTCGCTCTGCAGCCGCTAAGCTAGACAAACAGAAAGTGACCTTCGAGGAGCAAGCGCGACAGCTCCGCAAAGAAATCGAGTCATTGCAAGAAGGTGCGGGGAGCATCGCACGCCAGGGGCAACAGCTCCGCGAACGCAAAGCACAACTTGAGTCGCTGCGCACTGTTGCCCAGGAGAGGCGGCATCGCATCAACCAGCTATTGAGCCAGAGAAATGCCGCCCTAGACCGGCTGGAGTCCGTACGGGAATCCCGGTTTGGCGCACGTGCAACTGCTGCGGATCAGCTAAACCACGTGCTCGGGCCAAAGATCCGAATCGTTGTAACTCGGTTCGGCCAGTATGACGAGTACGCTTCTGCCATCGCGGAAGTACTGCGTGGTAGCGGGTTGCGTTATGGCGAACTTGCCCCTGCACTCGCTAAATCCGTTAGCCCGCGCGAGCTGATGGAAGCAGCAGATGCCAGCGATGTGACGCTGGTTTCGGAGGCGGTTGGTATCACTAAAGACCGTGCACTGCGTGCCATTTCCCAACTCAAGGAAGCCGATCTCGGCGCGCTGGCGACGGTCAATGTGGAAGATGTCGTAAGTTTCCAACTGCTCGATGGGACCGATTACAAGGACATTTCGCAGCTTTCCACTGGACAGCGATGCACCGTTATCTTGCCGCTCGTGCTTCGACACACGGAACGTTTGCTGATTGTGGACCAGCCCGAAGATCATATCGACAACGCCTTCATTGCAGACACCCTAATTCGTTCTATCGTGGCGCGCGACCCATCCGGTCAGATTATTTTTTCGACTCATAACGCGAACATCCCGGTTCTGGGCAACGCAGACCGCGTAGTGCAGCTAGGCTCCGACGGCCGTCGCGGCTTTGCGCTGGTTTCCGCAGACCTCAATTCCCCTGCTGCCGTTCACGCGATCACGTCAGTAATGGAAGGAGGGATCGAAGCGTTCGGACGGAGGGCGTCGTTCTACAGCCGGCGAAAGGGCAAATGACATCCGATCAAGCACTGCTTCTGCTTTCATCAAAATCCCCTCACGAGCGATTGAAGGCAGCGCGGTTCCTGGGCAAGCAGGCAAACGTGTCGGACTTGCCAGTCCTTCGCCAAGCTCGCCGCGTCGAGACCGTTTCATATGTAAAGACAAGCCTTGACGCCACGATTTCGCGCTTATCCAACCTTCCAGTCGATCAGGCGAATGCGGACGTAGAGGAGTTTGAGGTTCCCGAAGAAGTCCGAAAGCAGATTTGGAGCGAAGCGGTAGAATGGGTGACCGGGTTGATTCTCCACGAAATCGCCTCGCCGATGGGTTTGGTGAAACGATCCGCATCCCGTGAGATACCAAATTATGAGAGTTCCAAAACCAAGCATCAGTTAGAGAGCGTAGTCAGGATATTTGAAGCTGTCGAACAGTTAAAGAGCGCAACTGCGGTGCCTAAACCCGAGCAATTCGATCTAGCCGAGCTTTTAAATGACATAATTGCGACGGAATCAGTGAGCCACACAGTCTCGATCTCCCTCCAAGGGCAGCGTCCGATGCTGATAACCAGTGATCGCACGCTGGTGCGACTTGCGATTTGCAATGGGCTGCGTAATGCGCTCGAAGCGGTAAAACATTTGGGGCCAGATGAACCGCACCCCATCATCATTAGCTGGGGCCAGACGGATGTGGACATCTGGGTTTCTATTATGGACAAGGGCCATGGAATTATCGGCCCAATGGAGTCCGCATTCGAGATGGGCAAATCGACGAAGCAGGGGCACAGCGGATTTGGCCTCACGATCGCCCGTCAAGCCATCGAAACGCTATCCGGGTCGGTGACGCTTCAGCCTGTGACAGAGGGTGGCGCCCGGTACGAAGCGAGGTGGGAACGCTGATTATGTTTGTGCTATTGGTGGAAGACGAAGGAGATTTTATCGACGAACTGCGCCAAGTCTTTTCGGAGCTGGCGCCTTCGGCTGCTCTTCAGGTCGCGCGAAGCCGCAGTAGCGCCATGAAACTGATCGACAAAGAATTCTTCGATCTGATAGTTCTTGATCTAAAAATTCCGACTATCGACGGTGCGCTAAACGCCGATCCCGAGCATGGCCATGCCGTGTTCGCCAGGGCACAGGCGGTTGCTCCCGGAACACCGGTGTTCGTACTGACCGGATCGCCCGTCGAAGATTTCATTCAACCGATGCTCTCAAAGCAGCAACAGGTAGACATTTGGGGCCAGGGCCAGAAGGTTGGGAATCTCACCTTTTTGCAGAAATTTCACTTCGATCAATGTCCAGATAAACTGCGCCCCATCGTCGATGGCATTATCGGCCTAACCGATATTGAGCTAGATCGGCAGGGATGCGAGCTTTCCACTCCAGATGATCGGCTAGTCCGCATCTTCGCCAAGCTGAATAGGGGAACATTCTGCCGCGTCGCCAAGCTCTCCGGCGGGTTGTCAAATGCGGTGGTTCTGCGCTTGCACCTCACCGATGCATCTGGAGCCATCATTCATGATGCGATCGCCAAGTTGGGGAGCGCGGAAGTCGTCCGCGCTGAAGGGGAAAAATTTGAAAGGCTAGTGGCGCGCCTCGACCCCAGCGCCACGCCGCGCAAGCTGGCTACGCTCGAATTCGGTGCCAGGGCTCAGGCAGGGAACTTCTACAGTTTGGCCCGCGGCTTTGAGGCTTCCGCGTTCGACGTAGCATCCTGGACCGAGGGCCGGGCGGCAGCGGCAATCAGAGCTGTTGAACAGGCGACTAAACGTTGGAATGACGGGGTTGCACAAAGTCGACGGACGATCAGAGAGATTCGCCAGCGCGTTATGTCGGACGACAACGCGGCCAGGCTTGCAGCGGCACACCGAATTCGATGGGCAAACGAGCTAGAGGCGAAAGGCATCCAAACAAAATGGGCTTATATCCACGGTGATTTCCACGGCCTTAATATCCTGATTTCCGAACAAGGTGCAGTGGTCATCATCGATTATGGTGATGTTGGCGATGGGCCGGCTAGTCTCGATCCCATTACGCTGGAGCTTAGCCTGATTTTCCACCCTGATGGGCCATTTCACCCTTATCGGAAGGGTCAAGTGGATTGGCCCACGAAGGAACAGGCGATGCGATGGGGCGATCTGGATTTCTACCTTGCCGGCTGCCCATCCGCCGAATTTATACGCGAATGTCGCGCGTGGGCAGACCGAGTCTCCGTCGGCAAGCGGGAGATTTCGGCCTGTGCGTACAGCTACCTCATGCGTCAGCTCAAATACGATGACGTAGATAAGGGAATTGCGCTCGCTCTGCTGGACGGCGTTTACGCGCATTTCAATGACACCTGAGCCGAATCCTAGAAGTTTCCTTCCGCCATCAGCGAGTCGCGTAGCGTGAGCTTCGCCAATTCCGCGTAAGTCGATTCTTGGTTCTCCGGCGTGGCGGCGGGCACAAAGAACACAGGCGGCTTTTCTATGATCTCCCTCTAAAGTTTGCTCTCTGTACCATCGCCGATCCGACGCCTCCTGTCCATATGCACCCTGATTCTGTCTTGCCGACCAAACCTCGTTTCGGGCATTATCCGGTTTGCCAAGAAATACGCACGCAGTCTTCGGTGATGAACGTCGCCGCATCCTTAACCAAAGGTGGCAGGCCCGGCCCAATTACCGGCTGCATCGACGCTTCGCGGTCGGCCAGCTCGGCATTCAGAGCCAGGAGGAACGCGAGCGGATCATCGTTGGCCTTCATGCCGTATGCCGCCCGAACCGCCGCATCAAGCGTGTCATGAGCGGTCCGCAGCGGATTTTGGCCGGGCAGCTCCAGCGTGCGGTACAGCTCCCGCAGGCTCCATTCGTTCTCTGTCATGATCTTTCGCCGCAACCGCCGGAGGGATACGGCGGCTTCGGCCACTTTCTTCACCTGGGGGAGCGTTGGCTTCTGTGGCCAAGGGAAGGTGCTGTACACCGTCTCCGATGTGTAACGGAACCTTGCCGATAGCTTGGAGCAACGCTCCGTGAACCAAGCCCAATGTATAGGCGATTGCAGTATGCCAAAGGAGTAATCGTCTGCGAACGTAAATACCTGTAACGCATCGCCTGGCCGGATCGACGGATGGATGAAATCAAAGATTGGGCGTTTGGTTGTCCTCACGCAGACGATGTATCGCGGCAACCGGGAAATGGCCTGGATCAAATCTGCCCGGGGATACGAAATCAGCCACCACTTGTTTAAGAAATTCTGGTGATGGCGGTTGACCCGATATTCTGAGCTGGCAGCCAAGGCTTCTTCGTTGCGAAGCCCCTCCTCCGCTAAAGCTCGCTCCCGCGAGGACAGTACCCTTTCCTTAATGATATCAAGCAGCTTGGGGTATTTGCTCGCCGCCAGCAAATCGCGGGGATGCAGGTCAATCACCACCCGCTGTGGCTGCGGTGGATTGTGCCTGAGCAGATCATCCCCTATCAGATACGGAAGCAACGCATCGGCGTATTTCCGGTCGCTCTGAATCATGGCAGCCGCTTCAGCGGGCTTCAGAAGATAGCCGTCATTTCCAGGCGTTATGCCTTGATGGAATGTTTTAGGATCAGCATTTACTTTAAGATCAATGGCCGTGGAAACGTCAACCTCAAACGATAGAGCCGAATGGATGTGCTCCAGCTCCCTCACTTCCCAAGGGCTATCCCACCGGTCGCCATGCTGTAGGTACAGCCGCTTTTTCCCCGGCTGCTCGCCCTTCACCCAATTGACGATTGAAACGTCCACATCGGCATCGCCAGACCAGACCTGTCGGGACACGGCTTCGGTGATCGTACCGCCGTGCCCGACGATGTAATCCAATCCGCCCTGCCGCGAATTGGTTTCGCGGATGGTTTTGGTGCCGACCAGGCCCGCCCGCCCGCCCGTCGGCAGCTCATCGTGTGCCCGGCGGAACCAATAGACGCAGTAATCGGCATGGCCGGGCACCTCTGGGTACTGTGCCCGAACCCGGTTCACATACGCCGCCCCATATTCCCCTTGCATCTTGTTTTTAGATTGATAGGGCGGATTGCCGACAAAGGCATGAGCCTTTGGCCATTTGCAGAATAATGCATCATCACACTTGATGTTTGCATCCAGGTTATCGAGCGGCAACGCTGCATCGAACTCAATGGGCAGGTCGAGCTGTTCGGAGTCAATCCATGCCTGGCTTTCGTCAATCGCCAGCTCCTTGGCGATCATGAGCGTGACTTTGGCCAGCTCCACTGCGAATTCGTCTTTGTCGATGCCGAAGAACTGCCTGGTGCTTACCAGCGACCGCGTACCCACCGCCTGCTGTGCCCTCCGCCCGAATTCGGCGTGGATTTTGGCCATCAGGCTCAGCTCAAGCCGCTTCAGCTCCCGGTATGCAATATAGAGGAAGTTGCCGCTGCCACAGGCGGGATCGAGCACCAGGAATGACCGCAGCTCTTCCAGCAGGCTCCGCAGTTCCTTCAGCGTCTTCGTGGCTTCGATCCTCTCCCGCCAGGGCCGGACGATGGTAGGCAGTACCACCTTCTGAATGTCGGCTTCCGAGGTGAAATGAGCGCCGAAGGCATGCCGCCGCTCCTTGCCCATGCTGCTTTGGAAGAGCGTGCCGAATATCGGCGGCTGCACCTTACTCCAGTTTTCCTCCGCCGCCTTCAGCAGCAGGGCGATCTCGTCCGGGTTCAGCTCCACCGGATGGATGGTCTGGAAGATGCCGCCGTTGAAGTAGCGGACGTTTTTGAACCGCCCGCCGCGTGCGGGCGAGTCCGTGTTCATCTGCCGGAACAGCCCGCCGATTAGGTCATAGGAGCTTTCGCCGTTCCGGCAATCGTCCAGCAATTCGCTGAAGAGGCCACGCGGCAGCAGCTCGGCATCCTCGGAGAACATGGCCACCACGCATTGCAAGGCAAAGCGTTGGGCCTGCTCCCGGTTTTCGCCGCGAGCAACCAGCGAGTTGAAGACCGCCGCCACCTGGTCCGCCGCCGCCCGCGTGACATCTACGCGGTTGTTGCCGAATTGCGGCTTCTTCTCGACCGGGAAGAGGAAGTTAAAGGCGGTGTAGCGGTGCGGAAGATCGGCCAGGGCGATGGTGTCGACCGGATCGTTGAGCTGGGAATCGAAGTCGTAAATCCAGAATTCATCGAAGTTGCATAGGATCACGTATTTTGGCCGCTGCGGCACGAGCTGGAGCCAGTATTCAAAGGCTTGCGTATAGTGCTTCTGAAGCTTCTCCCCCCGCTTCTTCATCTCGATCAGCAGGCGGGGCCGCCAGAGCAGATCGGCGAATTTCGTGCTCTTCCCCTGCCCCTTCACCCGGAATTCCAGCGTGGCACCGGCTTCCTTGTAGCCGCCGTGCCCGAACGCCTGGAACAACCGGTCGCAGAAGACCTGGGCTTCGCCCTTTTCGTCCCCCTTGAGCGTGCGAGCATAGGCGACGAATTCGAGGATGGATTCAACCGTATGGTTCATAGCGGCAACAACCTAGGCCCTTGCGTGCATGGCGGCATAGCTTCGCCGAAAACCGACATCGCTTCAAGCCCCTTGTGACGACGAAGAGCTTGTCAAAATGGGCAAGAGAACCTAGACTAGCTGATTAGACCAGTCTAAGGCAAGGAGTGTATCATGGAATCAGTAGGAGCTTACGAGGCGAAGACGCATCTTCCTCAGTTGCTCGACCGCGTAGCGCGCGGCGAGGAAATCCAGATCACCCGCAACGGCCGCCCTGTCGCCCGGCTGGTGCCGGAGCCGGGCGAGGAAGCGGCCGACGTGCGTTCGGTGATCGCCGAAATCAGGGAATTCCGCAAGGGCAGGAAGCTCGGCGATGGCGTCACTCTCCGGGATTTGATCGACGAAGGAAGGCGGGTCTGATGGCCAAGGCGAAAGGACGCGCCGCCAGGCCCAGCGAAAGCTTCGTTCTGGACAATTGCATCGCGATGGCGTGGAGTTTCGAGGATGAGGCGGATGCCTACGCCGATGCCGTGCTGGATCGGCTGGCGACCGAACGGGCGATCGTCCCCGCCCTGTGGCCCCTGGAAGTGGCCAACGCCCTACTGATGGGTGAGCGGCGGAAGCGCTCCACCGAAGCCGAAACGATCAAATGGACCGGCATCCTGGCTTCGCTGCCGATTGTCATCGACAGCGACACCAACGCCCACGCCTGGACGGATACGCTGAACCTGGCGCGTGGCCATCAACTCACGGCATACGACGCCGCCTACCTGGAGCTGGCCATTCGCCGCGGGCTTCCGCTCGCCACGACGGACGGAAAGCTCAAACTCGCCGCCCAGGCGGTAGGCGCTCCGCTCTTCGACCCAGCGTAGCATCGGCCGTCGCGGCGGCAAGGAGCAAGCGACACGTGCTGCTTAACGCCCGCACGCTGACCGAGGGGGCGAAGCGGTGGTTAACCTCGCGTTAACCGCCTCCCTGCTATAGTGACGCCGTATGGAACAAGGAACTAACAGCGGCTTCACGCTGATCGAGCTGTCCATCGTGCTGGTCATCATCGGCCTGCTGACAGGCGGCATATTGGCCGGACGTGACCTCATACGGGCGGCGGAGCTGCGCGGCCAGATTCGCCAAATCGAACAATACAGGACGGCCGTTCACACATTCAAGGTCAGGTACGACGGCCTGCCCGGGGACGTTCCCGGTCAGAATTTCGGATTCGCGGCACGGTCGGGCACCAACTGCAGCGGGAACAACGACGGGCTCCTGCTGTCATGTTTCAATTACGCGGCGGTCCCTTGGGCGGGCTCCTTGAATCTGGGCGGCGAGGCCACGCTGTTTTGGAGCGACCTTGCGGCGGCGAGCCTGATTACTGGGGCATTTTCAACGTCGAGCGGCATCGTGCCCAACGTCCAGGCCTCCCAAATGGCGAGCTATCTGCCAGCCGCCAGCCTCGGCGGCAAGCACTTCATCCACGTGTTTAGCGACGGCGTGGTGAATTTTTTTGCGTTGTCGCAATTCACGAGCACCACGGGATCCTCGCAGTTCGTCGTTAATTACGGCTTGACCGCCGCCGACGCTTTGGCGCTCGACTCCAAGGCGGATGACGGCCTGCCGGTGACTGGCGACATCGTGTCGATATCCAGCCCCGTTTCGGTCCAACTCTGGAATCGTCCCGATCCATCCGGGGCCGCCGGGCTTTGCTCAGATGGAGTATCATATAACGCAACGAACAACAATCCCCGTTGCAGCCTGAGGTTCGCGTTCTAGGAGCAGATGCTTCGGACCGGCATCGGATTGACGCTGCAGCGCCGTGCTGCGCTAAGCCTCTTCGCCTCCCAGAGAGGCTGCATGCCGCCGCTCGGCCGCTCCTCGGCGCGGTTTCCACCCTGGCTGCCTTCCGATTTGGGCGCTCCCTGAGAAGGACGGGGCGTTACGCGTATCCGCGCATACGCTTGAAGGGTGATCGGCGTGCCACCGTACACCCTGATGGGAATCCATGGACGCGTACGCCCGTACCCGATGATCCGCGTGCAGTGGCATGCGCGTCCCATCGCTTACCATGACGCGGAGTGCATGGTAATCATTTACTTTGGTGTACGCGTATGCTATTGCAAGGTCACACCCTGACCCGGTGCGCCGCGTATCCCATCCCACCTGTACGCGATTGCACGGGGAGCCTTGCATAACAGCCAGCGAGTTTCCGATGCGGATCATTACCTTCGTCACACAGAAGGGGGGGGCGGGGAAGACCACCCTCGCCATCAACTGCGCCATTGCGGCCGAGTTGAAGAAGCACCGAGTGCTGATCCTGGACTTGGACCCGCAAGCCTCATCGGAAGGCTGGTATCAGGACCGCGAAGCCGATTCGCCCAAGCTGGTGAAAATCGATTCCTGGTCGCTGCCGGACGCCATCGCCAAGGCCAGCTCCGCCGGATTTGATCTGGTCATCATCGACACGCCTGGACGGGATGAACCTTCGACCACCGCCGCCATCCGCTGCGCCGATTTCTGCATCATCCCGTGCCGCCCCACGCCGGTGGATTTGAGAGCCGTGCCGCCGACGGTGGCCACCATCAATCGCCTGTCCAAATCGGCGGTGTTCGTGCTGACGCAGACGCCGCCGCGCGGCGAGCGGTTGCGGGAGGCGGAAGCGGGGTTGAGCATGCTCGGCATCGTGAGCCCGGTGCGCATCGTCACGCGCGCCGCCTACCAGGACGCGCTCGGGGCAGGCCTGGGCGTCATGGAATATGAGCCGGAAGGGAAGGCGGCCGCCGAAATCCGTCAGTTGTGGAACTGGATCGAAAAGAAAATGGAGAAGATTGCCTATGACAGTGAAAAAACGCACATCGCTTGATTCCATCCTGACGCGCAACCTGGAGCAGGAGCAACCGGCGACGGCGCCGATTGCGGTGGCCGCGCCGGCTAGGAGCGAGCCGCAGCCGGCCGGCAACCGTGCCGGCGTCAAGCAGCAGACCGCGTATCTCTCCATCCCGATCTACGAGCAGCTACGTCGGCTCGGGTTTGAGGAACGGAAGAAGATGCACGATTACCTGATCGAAGGGCTCGATCTGGTCTTCCGCAAGCGGGGCTTGCCCGGCGTGGACGAACTCAAGGGCAAAGAGGGATGACCGTGCGCCCGTATCCGAGGGGCAGGGCGTGCCGGCAGGCAAGCGTAAGCTCCCAGCCGTGTAAGGGCTTGATGGCGTACGCGTATCATGGCTAAGCGCCCGCCGCCGCCGAGCGACAGCCAGCCGGACCTATTCGCGGCCAGCTTTGCCGATATCCCGATCCGCGATCAGCGCGACACGATGGAGCGGCCGTTTTTCAGCCTGGCCAAGAAGCCACGCCATGCCCCGATCGAATACCAGGTGGGCGATGTGTGGGTGGAGGTGAGCGCCAACCCGAAGTTCGGCATGGCCACCATCTGGGATGCCGACATCCTGATTTGGGCTTCTACCCAGGTGACGGAGGCGCTGGACCGCGAGCTGAAACCGTCACGCACCATCCATTTCCATCCCTACAACCTCCTGAAGGCGATCCGCCGCGAAACCGGGGGCGAGCATTACCGTCGGCTGCGCGCGGCGCTGGACCGGCTGACGCATACCGCCGTTCGCACGAATATCCGCGGCCACGGCAAGAAAAAGATCGCCTCCTTCCACTGGCTGGAAAGCTGGACGGAAGTGATCGACGAGGCGACGGGCGAAACCACCGGCATGACGATGACGCTGCCCGATTGGCTCTATGACGGCGTGCTGATGCGGGGCGGGGTGCTCACCATCCACGAGGATTACTTCCTGCTCACCGGCGGCATCGAACGGTGGCTCTACCGCGTGGCGCGGAAGCATGCCGGCCAGCAGGAGCTGGGGTGGAGCTTCACCATGCGGCAGCTCTTCGAGAAATCCGGCTCCACCGCCCGCTTTTCGGATTTCGCCATCGACGTGCGGAAGGCCGTGGAAGGCAATGCCCTGCCCGAATACAGCATGGCGATCCACAAGAACGACGAGGGGGAGGAGGTGGTCAATTTCGTCCGCCGCAGCCAATTGCCGGTAGAGGACCCCAATTTCGAGTCGCCCCGCTATTCGCGGCGACGCCTGGCGGGAGCAAGCGGCAGAAAATCCAAGCGATTCAGCAACATCGAACCGTAAGCGGTTCTCTGTGCCTGCGTCCGGCTCAATCCGGGGTAGTGGCCCGGCACGGTCGATTAGGCGCAGTTTTGGCGGTTTTTCGCCCCCGCGCGCACCTCAAGTACATAGGCTGAAAGCGTTTGGACAGTATTTTGTCCGTGAAAACGCCGGATTGGAGGCCTTGTGGGCACGCATAGCCTTGGATTCAGCCGGCACGGCCTATTAGGCGCATGCCGGACGGGGCGTCCGCACTGTGAAAAGTGGCGTGACGGCTGTGGATAGCGTCGGTCGATTAGGCGTAAACCACACGGTCGATTAGGCGCATGCAGGCACGTTCGATTAGGCGCAAAGACTCGGCCTATTAGGCGCACGGAGGGCCGAATTCTCGGGTTCGTTCAACTGGTTGCGACCCCCTTAACGTTTTAACTGTATTATCATACTTATAACTTACTTAACGGGTGGCCGTTGTGGATAACCCGTGGGAAGCGTGGCAACCGCCCGTCTTACGCCTGCACGCACGCACACACAGCACCCCGGCCGCAGGGCGCGAGAATCCACGCTGGCTTCGTCGGGCACATCCGATCCCATGCGTAACCGGATGCCGCTTCCCACGGCAGGCCCCATTATGGCGCGGACGCTGGAATTGGTGCGGTCTGTGGCCGGGGGAGCGGGAAGCGCTTCCCGGGCTGAAACCGAAGGATCTGGATTACCCCGGAAGGTCGGACGCCGATGGAAATGCGCCCGAAGCGCAGGCAGTTCCGCGGCCAGACTTGCTGCCACGGGTAACGGTGGCGCCCGTGCCGGAAGCGCACCGCCCGTGGTGGGAGAGGGGAGAGCTGCCGAGGGAATGCCCCGTATTCGCGATTAGAGGGCATGGAGAAGGGGGTTTTGGTGGTTCAGGCCACACCCCAGCCAGACGCTACTACTTCTTCTGTGCGGGCTTCTAATGCGGTTTCTCCGCCATCGCTCCCTGCCGGCATCGCCAGGGCGAGTATCGACCGGCATCCTGCCTGGATTTCGCCACCTGCGATCCGGCCGGTTGCGACGCACAGGAGCATCACCCGAAAACGGCTGATGCCTCTTCGGTCGCTTTGGCAGATTGTCTATTTACTCCGTGTTTACAAGAAAAATAAATCTTCCCAGAACCCCCAAGGTACGGCTGGAACGCGATGCTTCTCACGACGCAGGTTGGAGGCATAACGCCTCCACTAAGGTGTTGCCGAGCGTACCAGGGCGAGAATCGCCTGCACGATATGCGGCGGCAGAAGAGTCCATTTCTCCAGGACTTCGAGCAACTCCGGCGCGTGTGCCGCAGCCTCCCGACCCATTTCCGACCACCCACACCCCTGATTTCCGTAAAGGCATTGCATTGAGGGGGTTGCGGAATGCGTGCGGCGGGTGCAATTCCCGCCGCCTCCACTGAAAGGCCCCTTGCGAGTCATCGCAAGGGGCCTTTTCTTTTTGACTTACGTCGATTCTGCCGCCTAGCAAGGACTTGCGACTCGGGCTCGGTGTCAGATAGCGTGTCAGATAACGGCTTGCGGCTGTCAGATAAGCTGGTAGAATCCAGGGGCGATGACCTCCTGAACACCAGCATCGGACTGGACGCATGGCGACCCGAGATCGAGACCTCCGTCCCGACGCCCAGGGGCGTTACCGGCCCTACCTCGGCTGGAAGAAGGGAGCGGATGGCGTCCGTCGGCAGCACAGGTTCAACCTTGGGACCGACCGGAAAGAGGCCGAACGTCGGCTCGCCAAGTTGAGGGAGCTATACGAGGACAACTGCAAGGCGGGCGGCATGGACTGCTGGACCCCCTTGGGCCTCAAGTTCGCCGAGAAGGTCGCCCAGGGCGAATTCCGCATCCCGTACCCCGTGGGCGGCGAGGACTATTACGGCGAAGACCCCATCGTCGCCTACGCCCAGTGGCTCCACCGGGAACGGGGGCGGTTCCCCTCCGTAGACCTCGTTCCCGAGCACCCCGACATCTACGAGAAGTCCCGGCAGGTCTCGAAGTGGATCGTCGAGGGCCGGCTCCAGGGCTTGGAGCGAGAGATGCGTGAGGTGGGGGCGATCGAGCCGGGCCGGACGCTGCCCGAGCAACTCATCCCCGGCACGCTCCACGAGGCGCTCGACCACTATTCGGAGACGGTCCGCTCGCACAACGTCTTCCCCGGCACGGCCGACCTGAAGCCGTACGGGCGGCTCCGTCTCGAACGAGTGAAGCGGTTCAAGCAGGCCCACGACGACATCCCGCTCCACGACCTCACCTACGACGCCTGCACGGCGATGTTCGCCCATTGGCTGGGCCGCCCCGTCGGCCAGAGGGGGCCGACCAGCCGGGACAACTCTCGGCACCACGTCGGCGAGTTGATGCGGTTCTTCCGGTGGCTGGACCGCACCGACAAGTACCGCTGGCAGATGCCCAGGGGGCTTGACGGGCTCGCCCGCAAGGTCCCCAAGACCGACGCCGAGCGGAAGCTCTCGGTCATCACCAAGCAGGTGTACTCGGTCAAGGAACTGGCGACCCTCAATCGGCACGCCACGCCGCTGGAGCGGCTCATGCTCTATCTCGGGCTGAATTGTGCGATGGGGGCGTCCGAGATGGGCCGCCTCGTGGCCGGGGACGTCCTCCTCGGGCATGCCCACGAGCATGCCGAACGGCTGCACTTCGATTCCACGGAGGCCGACAGCTTCGTGCGGTTCCTGCGGCCCAAGACCGGCGTGTTCGGCGAGTGGCTCCTCTGGCCGGAGACGGTCGTCATGGTCCGCTGGGCGTTGGATCGGTGTCGCCGCATCGGCTCGGACTTGCTGCTCGTCTCGGAGGAGGGCCGGCCCTGGTACAACGAGGCGGCGAGCAACGCCCAGTACAAGTTCGCCAACACATGGACCCGGCTCCTGGATCGGGTGCGGAAATCTCCATCCTCTTCCGATTTTCGCAAGTTGCCGTTCGGGACGTTGCGTGACACCCTGCCGGACCTCCTTCGGCATCGGGTGGGGGACGACATGGCATCGCTGTGCCTGGCCCACGGCTCCCCGTTCCACGGGGACAACCTGCTCGAATGTTACGGCAACAAGCCTTACGGGAGGCTCCACAAGGCGTTGAGGGAGTTGCGATCCCATTACGCCGACGTCTTCGCCGCCGCCCCGGAAGACCCGGTCGAGGAGCAGAAACGATACATCTCGGTAGAGGTGCGTGACATGGTGAAGTCGCTCATCGCAGAAGGAAAATCGGCCCCCGAGATCGCACGGGAATGCGGCGTCTCTAACATGACCGTCTACCGTGTGATGGGTCGGTACGATTACTGACCCCCGCCTATCGCTTATAAGTCGGGAGGCGGCTCTAATGGGGCGACCGAGCGGCCATTCTCCATGCGGCGTATCTACTCGGGTCGATGATGTCCGGCTCAATTCCCAAGGGGTCCGAATGATTTCCATCGAGTCGATCGACGAGAAGTCACCTCACCTGGAGAGCGTGAAGCGACTCTGGCGGTCGAATTCGGATTGGCTCGGCTTCTATCCCGAAGGTGCGTTCCTCGACCGAGCCCGTCGCAAGGAAATCCTCGTAGCCCTCAACGACGACCTGTGCCTCGGCTACCTGCTTTACTACAAGACGGAGCGGAGGAAAGTTCGGCTCACTCACCTCTGCATCGATGAGGCTCAACGTGGCCGGGGCCTCGCCAGGCGGCTCGTCGAATCGCTCCGAAAACTGACCAGGGACTATCTCGGGATCGGCCTGTACTGCCGTCGTGACTTCCCGACGTGGTTCGCTTGGCCCAAGCTCGGGTTCGTGGCCTTGGCCGAGAAGCGGGGCCGGGGCGAGGACGGCGGCGAACTCACCTACTTCTGGATGTCGAACCTCCGGGCCAGCCTCCTCGGTGCCCCTCGGCCGGAAGAGGACGAGCGGGTCGATGTCGTCCTCGACGCCAACGTCTTCTTCGACCTGGACGACCCCGGCAGGAACGGGGCCGAGGAGTCGCAGGGCATCGTCGCCGACTGGCTCAGGCCGCTGATCCGGCCCTGCATCACCGACGAGGTGTTCAACGAGATCCAGCGGCAGGAGGACCCAACCCGCAGATCGGAGCGGCTTCGGGCCGCCAGGAGCTTCGACTCCCTGGAGTGTGCGACCGAGGACTTCCAATCGGCCGAGTCCGAGGTCCGTGCCCTGGTCGGCGACCCGAAGAACGCCAGGGACGAGGCCGACATCAGGCAGGTCGCCCGTGCCGTCGCTTCGAAGGCCGCCATCTTCGTGACCCGAGACGAGGCGCTCCTCGGGCATGCAGGCGTCGTCTACTCGAAGTACGGCCTGAGCTTGGTCCGGCCGGCGGAACTGGTCGGCCGCTTCGAGGAGTTGAGGAACGAGCCGGCATACCAGCACGAACGCCTCGCCGGCACTTCGATCGACAAGTTTCGGCTGAGTCGCCCGTCGGAGTGCGTGGTCTCGGCGTTCCAGGACTCGACGGGCGTCGAGAAGCGGTGGCACCTTGAGCAGAGGATCAACGCATACCTCTCGGCCCCCGACAAGTACAACTGTTTCCTGATCGCCGACGCCTCGTCCTCGCCCGACCGACGGTCGCCTCTGGCCTTCTACGTCGTCGAGCGGGCCTCCGAGCACGTCCTCAATGTCCCGCTCTTCCGGCTGGCCGCATCCGTCCGCACCACTCGGGCTGCGAACACCCTCTTCCGCACGCTCCTGGCGGGGATCGTCGAGCACGCCTGCGGGTCGCAGGCGAAGGCGGTGACCTTCGGGGAGACGTTGACAGATCCGGCCTGGATGGGGCCGCTGCGGGATTCCGGCTTCTTCCCGCTGGGTTCGGCGTGGGCGAAGCTGAGCCTGAGGATGGTCGCACCTCCCGGCCGCATGTCCCTCGCCATCCGTTCCGCCCTGGCCGACGCCGGGCTGGAGTGCAAGGAGTTGGCCGAGGTCGCAGACCTCCTGGCCGACGAGTCGATCCGGGGGGAACCCCTGGCCGCCTGGGAGGCCGAGCACCTCCTCTGGCCTGCGAAGCTCCTGGACTGCGGCATCCCGAGTTACATCGTCCCGATCCGGCCCGGCTGGGCGTCGGACCTCTTCGACTCGGGACTCGCCGACGGGAGGTTGTGGGGGGCGGACGCCGACCTGGCACTCAACCCCGAGTCGGTTTACTATCGCTCCGCTCGCAACGGCCCGTCACGGCCCTTCGGTCGAATCCTCTGGTACGTCAGCCAGGTCAAAAGGGACCCCGAGACCATGAGGATTCGGGCGTGCTCACGCCTGGCCGACGTGGTTGTCGGCCCGGCGAAAGATCTGTATCGGGAGTTCCGAAGGCTGGGCGTCTATGGCTGGGGTGACGTCTTGAAGACCGCCGACGGAGATCCTGAAGGCCGCATCATGGCGATGCGGTTCGACGACAACGAACTGTTTCCCAAACCCCTCAAGTGGGATGAATTTCAGGGCATCCTGGACCGGCACGGGAAGCGGACGAACGTCCAGTCGCCGGTCGAGATCCCCGAACCCGCCCTCGTCGATCTCTACCGGCGTGGTCTCGGGATCGAGTAACCCCGTCTTGCAGGCCGGAGCCCGATGTTGCTTCTGTTGTCGATCAATCCTCGCTTCGCCCACATGATCCTTCGTGGGGAGAAGTACGTCGAGCTACGGCGTCGTGCCCCACGATGTCCGACCGATTTCTGGCTCGCCCTCTATGCCACGACCCCGGAGAGGGCGGTGATCGGTGTCGTCAGGGCACGACAAGTCGTCGTAGCGACCCCGGAGGAACTCTGGGAGCAGGTCGAGGAGGGCTGCGGCCTAGGCGGTGATGAATATCGGCGCTATTACGAAGGGGCGAGGCGGGCGGTTGGGATCTGGCTGGAGGCTCCAATCTCGTTCCCGAATTCCGTGAGCCTGGAGAGCCTCCGCATCACATGGCCGGGCTTCCAGCCGCCCCGGAGCTTCGCCTATCTCTCACACGAACAAAGGCAGGACATTTGGAGCCATGCTGGGCGATGCGGCATCAGTGAGGCGGCGGGCTAGATCCTGGTGGATGGGGGTGTCGGTTTCCAGGTCGTTCGCCGTAGCTCGATCTGCTGCTTGGTACATCGGCGCTGCGTTCGAACCTCCGGTCGATCCCGCTCGACCTCGCTCCTCACTCACCTCTGACGACAACCCGCTTCTCCTGGCCACGCCTCTTCACGACGAACGGGACGTCCTCCCCCGCCGTGAGGTCTGACAGGCTATTCACCACGCCGACGACGTCCGAGACCTTCTCGCCGTCCATCGAGAGGAGGATGTCCCCGGCCTTCAGCCCAGCCTTCTCGGACGCCCCGCCACGAATGACGGCGTTGATCTTCACGCCGTCATTGTCGGCGTCCAGCGAGACCCCGAACGACGGCGTGACCCGGCCCCTGACGTCCAGCCTGGCGATCGATGCCGGTTCGTGGCCCTGCTAGTGGACGTTCAACTCGCTCCTCTGCCCGAGGATCGATGGGTCAGCGGGGACGTGGAAGGCGTACTCGGCGAGCTTCTCTGGCTCCAGCCGCCCCTCCAGCATGACGGACTCCTTGCCGGCCCTCTTGTTCACGATCGGCGTGAACGTGGCCCCCAGGCGGCTCCCGTCCTGCTCCCAGCCGGGATGCCTGGGCGAGACCCGGACCTGGAGCAGGCCCTCGGCGAACTTCAGCGTCAGGAAGACCGTGTAGTTATCGAACTTCTCGAAGTCGATCGTCGCCGAGAGGGGTGCCTTCTGATACCTCGGGAACGAGAAGCTCGACTTCTTCACCGGCCCCTTTCCCACCAGAATCGGCGTCAGCAACAGCGTTCCCGCCGTCTTATCGATCGAGAGGCCGTCGATCGGCATCAGGCTTCCATTCAGACCGGCGAAGTCGGCGGTCGTGGCCACATCGCCAAACGAGTAGACGACCCTGTGCGTGCCGTCCTCCTCCAGCGTCACCTTGGCGTTCGGGAGGCCGGCGATCGTGGCCGGCTTGCCCTGCGGATCATCGATGGGCGGGACCTCGCCCCTCGTGTCCACCGACAGCAGGCAATCACCCTCCTGGCTCAATGACAGCGAGACCCGGCGGACGGAGATCATCTCGCCTCCGGCCTCGTCCATCTCCGGTCCGTCGGCGGGGCGGGCGACGGCTTGGGCCTGGGCACCGAGCGTTGCGTACAGGGCGGGCGAGGCGTGCAGAAAAGACGGTGCCTCCATCGCCCGGCCCCAGGCTTCGGCGACGGGTCTCGGCAAGCGGTCGAAGGCCGAGTTGTGGAAGGCCCGATCGACCGGCGGCTCTCGCCAGTTGTTGTAGCAGATGGCCTTCACGCCCAGGGACGAGGCGTGCTTCAGGAAGGGTCCGTGCCAATCCTCCCACGACCTAGCCTCGCCGTTGAGCGGACCGCTCTCGGCGATCATCACGGGTTTACGGTGCTTCCGGGCTATGCGGGCAATCTCTCTGACGTGGGGCAGGTCCTTGTCGAACCAGTAGAAGGAGAAAGCCACCCAGTCCACGAGGTCGTCGCCGGGGTAGTATGAGGTCCACCGGGGATTGCCTGCGTTCCCGATGAAGTGGACGACGTAGGCGACGTTCATGACGCCCAGCCCCTCCCACATCTTGCGGATCTTCCGGTAGACGGCGATGAACTGCTGGGAAGTGTAGCCTTTGTTGCCGGGGAAGTCGCACTCGGTCCCGATGGTCACGAGGAGGGGATGTCCCCAGGCTTTGAAGGCTTCGCCAATCTTCTTGATCTCGGCGTCCTTCTTGCCTTCCAGGTACGGCTTCAAGGAGCCGCCCGTATTCGAGACGAGGTTGAAGTTGACGTGGAGGACGCCGTTCTCGCCCACGACCCCCCTGGCGTTGTGCCAGAAGAAATCCGTGTCGCCGTTGAACTCATACCAGAAGACGCCGCCGGCCGGGGTGTCCCCGGTGAGATGTTTGTACTGCTTGAAGCCGTCACTCCAGTCGCAGCCGATGAGGACCATCGTCTTGCCGTCGGGGGGCTCAAATTTGGCCCTCACGACTTCCCGCTCGCCGGCCGACGCCATGCCCGGTGGTGCGCAGATGAGAGCGATCGCCAAGAAGGCCCGGACTCGGCCCCGTGTGATCATCGTCATGGAAGGGCCACCGAAGAGATACTCGGCGGTTCCGTGAGAATCCAGGCTTCCGCCCGCCGCAGACGCTCCGGCGAGATCCCCGCCGCCCAGACCACTCTACTCGCAGCATCATGCAAGTCAACAAGACTGAATCGAGCCTCGTGTTCACTCCCGGCCGAAATCATTTCACGAGCGGGGACCGAGCGCATGGCGAGACCGAAGAGAAAAATCCCAATTGAGCACGAGCCGATCGTCGGCGTCTTCGCCACTCGGCTGCGGGAGGTGCGGCTCTTTCGTTGGCTGACGCAGATCGACCTGGCGAACCGGGCGATCGTCACCCCGACCTACATCGCCAAGCTGGAGGGGGCGAAAGTGGCCCCCGGCGTCGACCTCGTGGCTCCGCTGGCGAAGCCGTTGGAAACGTCGATCTCGGACCTGCCGGCCGAGGCCGAGACGCAGGACCCGCTGCCCTTGTTGAAGGAGCAGGCTCATAGACTCACCGAGGCGATGAAGGCGGCGGACAGGGACACGCTGCTGATGCTGGTGCCACTGCTGGCAAGGTTGCTGGAGTCGCCAACCAGGAGGCGATGATCGTTCGGTGGTTCAGGCCACGGAGTTCATGACCCGGCGAGCAGCGAGAACTGTGAAGTCTCCTCACATTGCGGGTAATTCTCGCAGCCGATGAACGGGCTGCCCTTGGGACCCGTGCGGGCCGTCATCGGATGCCCCTTCGAACACCTCAAGTCGTGCATCTGCACGAGGACCTTGGCGTCGGCCAACGAGAGCCGCCTACGGTGATAGCACTGGTGGACCTGGGCGTTCGAGCAGACCAAGAACAGCCCTTCTCCCTTGATCGACCTCAGCAACAGGTTGCCGTCGAAGCACTCCGGACAGAAGAACCGCTTCGCCTGGACCGGGTTCAGCGCCTCGTCGGCCAGGTGCGAGAAGGCGATCCGCCAGACCACCCTCGTCACGTTCGGCGAGCGCACCACGAGCCACCCGTCGCCGTACTTCAGGCAGAGATGGCCGCCCGCCATGAAGACCGCCGGGTTGTCCCGCCCCTGCCGGACGATGACGCCCCCCTCGGCGGCGATCGGGTCGGCCCGGTCCATCACCAGGAGCTTCCGGCTCGCCTCGACCCCGACGAGCCGCTCGGCCCCGGCCCGGACCGGGCCGCACTCGGTCGTGTGCGAGTAGATGGCGGGCAGGGCCTTCCGTCCGCCGTGCGAGAACTGCGCCAGGTCGCCGACCCGCTCGAAGCCGTCGAAGAGATCGGAGCAAGGCAGCCAATCGATCCCCCGGCCGAACTCACCCAGGAACGACCTCCAGAACGGGTAGCCCGTCGCAAGGGACTCCAGCATGGCTCGGCCGCCCAGGATCAGGAGCAGGTCCTTCGCCCGGCTGAGGGCGACGTTCATCAACTTCTGACAGTTCTCGTCGGCGAAGAAGGGGACCCCCTTGCCGGGTTGGTGGGTCGTGAGATCGACGACCACGGCCCCGCTCTCCGAGCCCTGCGAGCGGTGGATCGTGCTGGCGACGATCTTGCAGTCCGGGCGGCCCTCCTTCAGGTCGAACGCCAGGGCCGAGAGCAGCGACCGCTGGGGCCGGAACGGGGACAGCAGGAGCAGGTCGCCGTCCTCGCAGATGACGTCCGCCAGGGCGTGGAGGGCGGGGACCGCCGCCGGGTGGTAGTAGGAGCCCTCGGCCACGGAGTAGTGGGTCTTCCGCCACTCCTCGGGCAGTTCGACGAACACGACCAACTGCCCCCGCCGCCCCCGGCCGTGCCGCAGCCGGTCCCCGTAGGTCAGGCGGCTGACGAGCCCGCCGATCTCGTCGGTCATGCGGTATTGGGTCCCGAGCAGCTTAAGGCCCGACGCCGAGTCCTCCATCTCGACCCCGAACCAGCCATAGACGTTTCGCCCGAGCCAACGCTTCGCTTCGAGCGTGTCGGCCTGGACGATCGGCGGCAACTGCTTCGGGTCCCCGGCGTAGACGAGGTGCGAACCGGCCAGCATCGAAGCCGCCAGGGCCTAGAGCAGCGAGGCCATCGACGCCTCGTCGAGGACCACGACGTCGAACCGACGCCGCCGGAGTCCCTCGTCCAGGACCATCCGGGCCAAGGTGCAGCCCGTGACCCTGACGTCGGCGAGCAGCTTCGACGCCTCCGACTCGGCCATTTCGTTGAACCGCCGCACGACGCCCTCGCACTCGGCCAACTCCTGGAAATAGGCGTGCAATCGGGCGGTCGAGGGGGACTTCGTGGCGATGATCTCGTTGATCTGGGTGATCCGCCGCTGGGCCTTCGCCAGTCCCACGGCGAGGATGAGGTCCCGCTCGGCCAGCTTGCCTTCGAGGGTGAGCGTGCCCACTTCAAGGTCCAGAGAGGCACCGAGCCGCAGGAGGTGCTTCTGCTCATCGGCATCGACACGCCCGAGGACGGACCGCATCGCCACGTCCACGGCGGCGTTGGACGTGGAGACGACCAGCACGCTCATGCCTTCCCGCATCCAGCCGGCGACGGCGGCACCGATCGTGGTCGTCTTGCCCGTGCCGGGCGGCCCCCAGAGGAGGTACAGCGGGGTCGCCGCCATCTCGGAGATCGCCGTGCATTGATCCTCGTTGAGGCCCTCGACGTCCTGGGCCACGACCCAGGGCCGGGGCGGCAGGTCCTTCTTGTAGACCCGCCGGGCGATGGGGCCGGGGCTTTCGGAGACCGCTTCGAGGAACTCGCCCAGCGCCCGCAGGATGAAGGCCGGGTCGAGCGACATCCTCAGGAGCTTGGCGTCGGCGGGCAGGGCCTTGCGGCATTCGACGACCAATCCCTCGTCGTCCGCCTTGATCACGACCGCCGGGATCGAGTCCCTGGGCCGCTGCGTCTGGAACGTCACGGCCTGGTCGAGGGCCAGGTGGACCGGGGAGGAGAGGACCAGGCGGTAGACGAAGTGGCCGGGCTGGTCGGCGAGGTGCTCGATGGCGTCGATGTCGAGCCAGGAGGACTTCACCTCGTTCGATGTGGCGGCGATCTCGGCCCGTATCGCCTCCCGGATCGTCGAGCGATCAACCGGGTCGAACAAGGGCCTCGGGGTCGAAGTTCCGGGGGATGCGGACAGGGTGCTCATCAAACTACCCCAGGAGGGATTCGACCAACTGCCGATTCTTTTCGCCGTTCCTGCATCTCAGGAAAGCATACCTAAGGTCCGGTCGGTCCTCCAGTGTTCGAGTGCATGCGTGGAGTCAAATCGACAGGTGCGGGAAAGAACGTGCCGGTATAGCCCCACGGCTTCAACATGTTGATGTCGCTCGATAAGACACCCCGCAATTTCCGCCTTTAACTATGGTGAAGTGGTCGGCGACGATCAGGTCCACCTCGTCAGGGGATCAGGGATGCCCACGCTCGATGGCTCCCTCGGCCTCTTCCGACGCCCCTTCTTGTAGACCGTGAAGCCGTGCAGAAGCACGTCGTTCGTCTGACAGGGGGCCTCGCCGCCCCTGAACTCCTCGGGACCCAGGACCCGCCCGGCCAGGGGGCGGTACGCCAGGCCGACGATTGCCTGGGTGGGTATCGCCTGCCCTCGTGGACGAGTTCGCAGCCGGTCGGTGTCCCGAAGGGGTGATCGATCCCTGCGTCCAGGTCGGCGAGCGCCCGGAGGACATGCTCTCTCGTCAGGCCCTTGGGGATCGACTGGGGCATAAGTCAACTTTCCTCTTGGCCTGCGACGGAGGTCCTTCCTCGTCCTACTAACTGAAGAACGTGAGGGACGGCCAGGGGGCCTGTACGGAGCGAAGGGCTGCCGAACCTGTTGGCTAACCGCCGGTGCCCGGCGGGCTCCCCTGACCTTGACGACCGTGGGCGTTCAAGAGGAGTCGGCCTAACTGGGTGATCTCAATCTCCTTCGCCGAGGTCAGGTGGCCCTCGGGATACTCCCGGATGAGGCCGGCGTTCCGAAGGGGGCGCAACTCTAAGTAGTGATCGTGGTCGTAGTCGATTAGCCTGCCGTCGCCGAGCCTACCTAGCCAGGCCCATTGCTCGGAGGACAGCTTCCGGCCTCGGAAGTTCTCCTCGATGGTGGCTTGGACCTGCGGCAAGGTCGTCTCGATCTCGACCCCGAATATGTTGAGCTTGATGGTCGAACTCGGGGCGATCCCGGCGATCACCGAGCGGTACATGACGGCGAAGGTCAACGCCACGACCGGCCAGGCCAACACCCGCAAGAATTCGAGGGCGATCGTGATCACCTACTTCTCCCATACGTGACCAACGAGCAGAACGAGCGGCAGATAAGCCAACGGCTGCCACGGACCAAGGTTTACCGGATTGATCGGGACAAGCAAGGCCCTGGTTCGGCAAGTCACGCTGGCCACCCTCCGGCTCTGGGCTGGGTGTTTCACGGTCCATGGCTCAAGCCGGAGGCGTGGCTCTCCAGGGGCATGACGCAGGCCGACCCGGATCACCAGGGCCAGCCACGTCGAACCTGATGACATAGGTCGGTGGCTGACCGACCTGTCACCCGTCGGCGGGCCTGTCCTCGGCCCGTACCTGAAGCGGAGCGAGGCCCTGGCGGCGGAAGTGGAGTGTTTGGAGGTGAACTGGCTCGGGTGCAACGTGCGGTCGGATAGCCTCTCGTGTTGCAAATAATGCCAGAAGTTTGTTAAGTGTTGATGCCCCATTAGGTGCCAGCGATGGCCGCAACCAGTAGTTGGGTTCGAGCCGAGAGGCGACAATGCTCGTCCGCATTCTTCTTGATACCTGCACCGTCCGTAACCATCTGCACGCCACCGGCAGCCAACTGGACTTCGGAGCGATCCTATCAAGCACGGAACAGCTTCGGTTCTCAATCCCTGGTGCAGTCTGGGTCGAGTTGCTAGAGCAACTCACCGAGGGGAGGGTGGCTTGGACAGAGTGGTCCAACAGGATGCCATCCATCGACTCGATCTTGGACCGGCGGTGGCCGTTATTGCCGACCGGACGACAGTTAGCCGCCCTTGCTGAGACGCAGACCGACATATCTGTCGATATCGAGTCTGAACAGCGGTATCTTCGGGCAGTATGGAGTCTCCAACGCTATGCCACCAGCACGGCTGACCTACAGCGTGGCGGGTGGTACGAAGGTGCGGACGGTAAAAAATACGCCTTCAAGCTCGAACTCTCAAAGCTCCAGGCCGCTGCGACCGCCGAGCGTGAGTCGTGGCGGAACTACATCCAGCACATTCAGTCGCTCTTGCCTTCACTGGGCATGACCGGGGCGACCGAAGAGGTCATCCTGGCGCTGATGAAGCAGGGCCAAGGCACTTACCCCGGCGATCCGCCTGACCTCGCCGACAAGCTCGACTCCGCTGACCGAATGATCGCCCGACTTGTTTCCCAGGCGCTTAAGAAGCGAGACCCTTACAATCCCTCCACCGATAAGCGACGAGGCGATGCTTTCGATATATCACTCCTCTTCAACGTCCCGCTGCCGAGTGTGATCTGCACGGCCGACGAAAAGTTCGTCAACCGCCTTCGGGACACCGGCGCTTCCCACTCACGACAAGTCGTCACGGTCAACGAGTTGAACGACCTCGTGGGACGCAACGGTGTCGGGGCGTTGGTGAGCGACTTCCGAACCCCAGACGAGCAGCACCGAAGGTGGAGCGTGGCGGCTTACTTTAACTGGATAAAGCGTGGCCGACCGTCCAACGATGATCAGCATGACTGGCACGAGGCTGAGCCTATCGCTTAGGCGAGGCTGATCGGCTTGTTGAAGCGTTTGCCCCGAGCGTGGGGCACTCGTTGTTATCGCCGAGTCGGGATGTTCGCCAGCCTGACCTTCCCCCTACCTTCCTGTCTGGAAAGCTCTTCAGACAACACCGGATACTCCCTCGCAAAGCCCTCGGGGTCGAAGTCCGGGCGGCAGACCAGATCCTTGTTCTGGAGCACGAAGAAGGCGTTCAACCTCGACGAGGGGGCGAGCAGGCCGACGTTGTAGAAGTCGAAGTCGGGGAGGAAGACGGCCTTCTGGGGGGCGAAGGCATTGTAGACGTAGTAGAACGACGTCTGGCCGACGATCTCGGTGAACAGGGCCGCTGCCGCCAAACACTTCCCGGCCCTGGCATCCTGGGTATTGCACAGGGTTTTGAGGTGCCGGTTGTAAGCCCCGTACTCGCCACGGGCGGAAAATGAATGGCCGCCGCCGAGGTGGGCGATGGCGTCGTGGACGCCCCTGATCATCACGTTCTGGTCGTTCGTGTAGACCGGGTGGCCCTGCTGCTTGGCGTCCTCCTCGGGGCCGGGCGGCTCGGCGTAGACGAACATGTCGGCCCGCCGCTTCCCGGCCTGTCGCTGGGCGTCGATCGAGCGGCGAAGCTGCTTGAGGCTGGCGTAATGGTCGCCGGACGAGGGGATGAAGTTGAAGTCGTGCCTGAGAAAATCGCTCTGGCGGGCCATCTTCCTGGCCAACTCCTGGAAGGCAGGCAGGGCTGCGGGGTCGCTGACTGGGGCGAGTTTGTAGCTCGCAGCGACGAGCCGCTGGAAGACGCCTCCCTTGTAGTTGCCCGCCAGGGCCAGCGTCTCGTCCAACAACCAGTCCTTGAACCCGAGCCCCGCCTGTTGCTCCATCAAGTCCCCGCTCACGCCCCGTCCTTCCCGGCTCGCCTGGCCAGATAGTCATCGACGTCGAAGCTCTCCTTCCCCTGGAGCCGGAGGTGGTGGCCATACCACTCGGCCACGGTGCCCGTGGAGGACGACGCCAGGACCTCCTCGGCCAGGCGGATCTTCTCCTCGACCGTCATCGCCCCCCGCTCCCGGCAGAGGGCCTCGAACCGGGTCAACTTGCCGAAGTGCTTGAAGAGTTCCGCCCTCAACCCTTCAAGCCGCCCCTCCGGCCGGTCCTGATCGATCACCTCGTCGCTCATGGCTTGTCCCTCACGGTGAACCTGCGTCCCGGCTCTCCCTTGATGTTACCCAGGTCGTCGGGTCGATCGAGCGGGTCGTTCATGCCGGGTGTCGCCCTCGGCCCGTACTTCATCTGCGTGTAGGCCGGCTCGCCCCTCCTCGGACCGGCGGTGCCCCCGATGTTCTCGCCGATCTTGTAGTCGGCGGGGCTCGTGGGCGACTCGCTCGCCAGATGGAACAGGAACGCCTGCGGCATGTCCGGCAGCTTGACCGCCGCCCCCCATTGGGTGTGGGCGAAGGGGCCAGGCCCCGACTCGGCCGTCGGGTTGAACAGGAGTTGCCTGATGTGATTGAGGAACTCGGCCTCCGACATCTTCCCCATGGATTGGACGACCAGGCTGACCTCCTTGTTCATGTGGACCTCGCCGTCCTTCTCCTCCTGACCGGCCCCGATGACGGGGTAGTACGAGAGTCCCCGCCGTCGGACGTTCGCCGTGAGCCGCCGGTTCGCCTCGGCGTTGAGCTTCCGACGTATCGCCTCCGGGTAGGGCCTCCCCTCGGGGTCGAGGAGTTCGCCCCGCCAGGCGGTCAGGGTGGCCACGGGCCTGTCCACCGCTTGCGGCAGGAATTTGCCCAGCGAGCGGGCGAACGACCGGCGGGCGGCCATCTCGTGGAGGGCCAGCCATTCCTCCAATCTCATCATTGCCATGCCCTATCTATGGCAGGGCACCCCGAGAATTCAGAGGCGGCTGGGGATTTCCTGAGGCGACGGGTCGGTTCAGGACTGTCGATCGCTTCGACGACGCCGCCCGACCTCGCTTACACATGTTGAAGAAGATCGCCTCCGCTGGCGATGAGGATCGTCGCCCAGCCGGCTACATACGGGCATGGACGACTACTTCCGCCCAATCGAGGGCTACCCCGGCTACAAGATCAATCAACAAGGACATGTCGAATCCTGCTGGACCCGTCGTGGTCGGGCGGTCGTGCTGGCCGAGAAGTGGCACCTTCTGAAGCCGATCCGCCGCCAAGGATACTGCACGGTGAACTTGGCCAGGGGCGGCAAGAAGACGGCCCTTCGAATTCACAGGCTCGTCCTGGAGGCGTTCGTCGGGCCTTGCCCCGTGGGGTTGGTCGGCTGTCACAACGACGGCAACCGATCGAACAATCTTGTCGAGAACCTGAGGTGGGATACCCACCAGTCGAACGCCGACGACGCCCTCCGTCACGGCACCAGGGCCAGGGGGTCGAGGTGCGGGGCGACGAAGCTCCTGGAGGACGACGTGATCGAAATCAGGCGGATGAGGTCCGAGGGCGAGACCTTCGGCGACCTGGCCGCTCGCTTTCAGGTCACGAAGGAGAACATCAAGGCGATCGTAAACGGCCGGTCTTGGAGGCACCTACTCGATGGCCACGTCGGTGACGACATCAAGGGCCTGGTGGACCTCGAAGGGCGAGGCCCTGGGCCGGGGGCGGTGGCATGATGAGCTTCTTGGAGTACGTCGCACGCCGTCAGAAGGCGGGCTTGCCCGACCCGACGACGATGCTGGCGTTGCTGGGGGTAGACCCGCACGGCCCGCACGAGATCGACGTCCTGAGGATGGTCAAGGACGAGAAAAAGCGGGCGGCCCAGGCACCTGCGATAGCCACGTCTAAAGACACATCAGAGGCTAGCTTTCGAGGTCAGCGACGATCCGGCCCGAAGGCCAGGTGATCGATGGTCCCGCTTATTGCCATGGCCACGGGCACAAGCCGCCCACCCCAGCATGAGGTCGAAGACCACCGACAGACGACCTGGACGCTCGATCAGGAAGGGCGTAAGATCGAACCTAAGGTTTTACGACGACTCGGGTAGTGAGCCCCATGCAGAAGCACTCGACTCACGTCATCGACGAACAGGCGGTCCACTTCTTCAAGGGGTCGCTGCCGCCGGAGCAATGGACCGTCTACGACATCCGCCCCGACTACGGCAAGGACCACAAGGTCGAGTTGGTCGAAGGCGGCGAGCACACCGGCCTGTCGTTCTGGGTGCAGGTCAAGGGCCAGAAGAGGGTCAAGAAGCTGAAGGACGGGACGATCAGCTTCAAGCTGGAGACGAAGGACCTCGACTACCACACGAAGTTGCAGGCCCCCGTCTTCCTCGTGGTCGTTGATGTCAGCAGCCGGGTCGGGTACTGGGTCTTCACCCAGGAGTATGAACAGACCCGACTACGTAACGTGGATTGGACGGCACAGGGGCAGATCCAGATCCATCTTCCGGCGTCGAACCTTCTCTCCGATAACGTCGCTCTCCGGGCGGCCGTCAAGACGGCCATCGGCTTCATGGCGAGGCGTTCACTGGGCATGGGTATCGGTCACGCACAGGACTCGATGAAAAGGCTTGATTCCCGCTTCGATGTGCGAGTCACGGCGACCTCTCAGGGGGAACTCATCGAGGCGGACGCCCTCGAAGACATCCGTGTGGACCTGAAGTTCGGGGCCGGCTTCTACGAAAGCGGTAGGCTTGGCGACCTGATCGGGAGGGGCGTCCCCGTCAGTATCGGACCGGGAGACGTGACGGCCGACGGATCGCTGCTAATCAAGTCCGTTCTTGAGGACACCGCCGACCGCCACGGATCGCTCCAGCTATGCTTGAACGGCAGGGGACACCTTCGGCTTGCGCATCTCGACGGCGAGGGTCGTGCAATCGGGCGGCCTCATGAACTTGAATGTGCCTTCGAAGGAGGGGTTGAGGAGATCCGGTTCTCGGCCCGGACCTCCTATGAGAACCTCGTGCTGCATGGGGCCGTCACATCCCGTCCCGACAAGCCGATGAACCTCGGGATCGGCTACGACCTTGGATGCTGGCTCGGGAGGCCCCTATCGTCGCTGCCAAGTTTTCACCTTATCGAAGACTTGCTGGGGCGTCTCGACGAGGGCCACCGGATGAACGTGGATCTGTTCGCCGAGGGGATGCCGATCTTCTCAGGATACATGCTCTGGAAATGGGATGAACTCTCCTCGATTCGACGAACGCTCGGCCTCGTCGAACTGGTCGCACAGGCCCGCTGGATCGCCGTCGAGTACAAGGTGGAGGCCGTGCTCCCAAGGCAGATATCCATGGAGGAGATCCAGCAGGTCGCCAGACTCTATCGCCTCGCCAGGGGAGAGGAAATCCGTATCAAGGGGGCGGTCCAAACGAGCAGCGCCCGGTTGACCAAGCTGAACATGCAGACGCTCTCGAAGCTCATCGGCCTCGACGGGGAGCCGTTGCGGCTGGCTTTGCTTTCCGACCGGCCCCAGCCGTTCCTGGGCGTTGAGGTGGACCTCGGGCCGGTCGAGACGCAACTGAGTCACATGCGGCTTGTAGAGGACCGAGAGATCCTGGTTCGGCAAATTCGAGAAGGCGTCACCCCGATCCCGCTTACTTGGGAGGCCACCGCCGAGACCGAGTTGATCGTCAAGAGAGTGAGCGAGGAACTGCTGTCGGCCCAGGAGGCGGCAGCGGAGGCTGCGGGTTTTTTGGAGTGAGCGACGAGGCGAGAGGAGCGGGAGGGGCCGACCATGAACGACGCACTCTTCGAGCGGCTCCTCTACGAGGAGGAGAGCACGACGCTCGACTTCAAGCAGGAGCAGTACCGCTTCGCAAAGGCGAGCGAGGAGGACAAGTCTGAACTCCTCAAGGACGTCCTCGGCTTCGCCAACGCCTGGCGGCGATCCGAGGCGTACATCCTGATCGGGGTCGAGGACTTGAGGGGCGGTCGTGGCAACGTCCTCGGCATCCCGTCCGCCGACCACCTCGACGACCACTCGTTGCAGCAGTTCGTGAACAACCTGACCAACCGCCCCGTCCGCTTCCACTACGAGGCGTTCGGTTTCGAAGGCAAGCAAGTCGGGATCATCCACATCGAGGAGCGGCAGGCCAGGCCGCTCTACCTCAAGCGGGACTACGGCAAGCTCAAGAGGACCGAGGTGTACGTCCGGCGGGGCAGTTCCACCGACCCGACGAAGCCCGCCGGGCCGGACGAGATCGCTTTGATGGGCCAGCCGTCGGGGCCGCAGGACGCCGAGTTGGCGGTCGATTTCGCCGACGTGGGGCGGGACGAATCGCTGGGCACGCACGTCTCGTGGGACACCGAGTTCTGCGAGATGCCGCCCATGGATGCGATCCCGGACCTCGCCCGACCAAGGCGGCAGCACCCGTTTGGCATCGACCTGTCGTCGATTCAGTTCAGCACATTGGACCGGCTCAATGAGGACTACTTCCGTGAACTTGCGAACTTCGAGTTCGTGAGGCGGCTGTTCCGGCCCGTGCGGTTGGTGGTAAAGAACGTCGGCCGAGTCGCCGCCGGTAGCGTGCGGGCCGAGATCACCGTACCCACGAGCCTTGGCGTGATGGTGATGGACTCGTCCGACATGCCCGATGCTCCGAAGCGGCGGGCGGCCCCCTTTGCTGTGCCCGGCCTCAAGAGCATCCGACCCGCCTTCCGTCGTGAGCCCGGCGAGGTGGTCATCGAGAAGAACGCCGAGCGGTTCCGGGTCGAGATCGACTGCGGGAGCCTCCAGCCGGGCAGGAGGGTGTGGTCTGAAGTCTTTTACATCGGCAAGGGGGCAAGCGGCGACCTCCCCCTGGGCGGCCGAGTGTTCGCCGAGAACCTGCCGCAACCGAAGGACTTCACGCTCCTGATCGCCGTCAACGTGGCCAACACGAAGATGACGCTCGCCGAGTTGCGGTCGCTGCCCGACCCGGCGGAAGACGATGATTGACGACCACCCGGTTGACGAGCCCGATGTCGTCTCTCACCTGGGTGTAAGCAGTCGCAGCGAGCGGTAACAGGATGCTGAATGTTCGCAGTGATCGTGGCGAGGATGGGCAGGATGGAACCGGGTTTTCGAGCACGGCTTCTGGTCTCCCCTAGCAGGGCTTTGCAATGTCGGAGTTGGCCCGTATGGAACCCAAGAAGGGGCTGTCGGCGTAAGCCGCTGTATGCGGGGCCTGGGAGGGGAGTCGTCGATGCTAATGACTTCGGAATTAATCGGTAGTTGGAAGTGAAACGTCGGCCTCGCCAGGACCGAGCCTTGCCCCTGAGGCGTTGAGGAGACCGGAGGCGTCGAGCGGCAGGGTCCTACTCCTCTTTGCTGCTTGGGCGCAGGAGGCTGGCCGCCGTGAACGACTTCAGCATCTTCTTGAGTTGCCGCCTCGCCGCCACGTCGGTCGTCTCGTCGGCCTCGGGACGTTCGGCTTGTCTCTTACGACACGTCCCAGGGTTCAATCACTCTTTGAATGCGGCAACAAGACATGAGGGGGCGGCTTGACGTGCCGCCCCCTTTCCAAACGGTCATGCGGCGTAGGCCGCCCACGTCATCCCGGCCCCTTCCAGGGCGGCCACCGTTTCGGCCGGGTCGTCGCCTCGGCTCAGGCCCCAGTCGATCCAGGAGTTGTCGGGGTTGCTGCGATCCGTCGGGCTCGCCTTGCCCTGGCCGCTGAGAATCTGCCGCTTCATCCCGGCCCGGTAGTCGTACACGTCTGGGTTCCGGCCCCGCCCGGCGATCTTGCGGTCGTATCTGACCCACAAAATGGCGAATTGGATGTTGGGACCGAGCAGGGCCACCGGGTCCTTGCCCTTCTCCAGGTTGTACACCCAGGTCGCCCAGACCTTGCCGATCATCTCGGCGATGGCGTCGTCCCGCTTCCGCTCGTGCCAGGGCTTGAAGGCCCGCCGGGCGGCACGCTCGGCCCGCTGGTAGGCGAGGGCCAGGAATCGGTCGTGCTCGGCAATCCAATCAATCTGTCCGGTCGTGCTCATCGGTCCGCTCCTGGTTGGTGTCGTGGGCTGACCCCAGCCCGGGTTCAAGACGTAAGGGCCCCCGGCAGCGACGCTATCGCCCCCCGGATGACCGGGAGTCGATCGGCATGGCATCTCACCAATCGTCGTCTTCGGGGAGGTGGCGGATCAGGACAGACGACGGGATGTAGGACGTCCCGCCACCATCACCGAAATCCTCAAAATTGAACGAGCAGGCGGCACGGCGGACCTCGGTCAGGGCAGCACGGGCCTCCTCCCACGAATCCCATTGCTCGACGAATAGCCGTCTGGGCTGACCGGCCAGGACGGAGCTACGTTCGTAGACGCTGTGGGCGTACAGGACGGGGCGGGCGTGGCGGTAGGTCTCGCCCCGGCCCATCTCCAAGGTGAACGTGGGTCGTGGGCGGACCGTCGAGCGGAGATCGTTGATGCGGTCCAACAAGTCGGACATGGTGGCCTCCGGTAGGGCGGCATCTTGCGGCGGTCGCTTCCATGGACCAGGGTGCTCCACCTCATTGGTCGCCGCCCAACGAAAAGAGCCGCCCGGATGATCCGGGCGGCCTGGGGTATGTCTGGCTTGATGGCCCGCATCAGACGGCGAGGGCTTCTCTGGGCTCCTCTGCCGCTTCCATCGGGCGGCTGAATGACAGAATATGATCCGCTGCCCTGCTCGCCGCCGCCGACGCCGTGAAGATGTACCGGGGGTCGTCCTTGAGGGCCGAGAGCCACGACTTGAGGTAGGCGTTGACGTTCGTCAGGTCGTCGGACTGGGGAACCCCGAGTTCCGCCGATGCGAAGGCGGCGGCGATTTCCGCCCGTAGCTCCCCGCTCGGGTAGTCGCCCTTCCAGTTCAGGCGGGATTCGCTCCAGTGGGCCAACTCATGGAAGAGCGTGCCGTAGTATTCCTTGATGTCGATGAACTGGCCCTTTGGCGGGCACTGGATGTAGTCGTGGGCCGGGCTGTAGAACGCCCGGTTGCCGCCGAATCGGATGTCAGCCTCGGTCGCCTTGATGGCCGTCTCGGCGGGCTCGTAGCCGGGGAAATGCTCGGCGTCCGACGTGTCGGGCACCTGCCACTTCTCGGCCCCCCGCACCTGATCCGCCGAGAAGACGACGAACGACCTCATCATGGGAAACTTGATCTCCTTCGACTCCCCGGTCGCCTCATCCGTCTCGGTCTTCTCGACGGGCTTGTACAAGACGACATGGCATCCCCACTGGCCGGATTCGACTCCCGCCGGGCGAGGTTTGACGGCGCAGCCCCGATCACGCCATTGGTTGAAGGTCGCAAAATAACGGCTCGTGAATCCGAAGCGGCGAGCGTGAAGTTGGAGCAACAGGACGTTGATCCCGTTGTATTTGCGGCCCGTCACCGCATTGGCGGGCATGCCCCTGCCGGCGGGGTGGACCGACCAGCCCATTCGCCACGGCGGAATCCCGCCCTTTTCGAGGGAAGCGATGATCGAGTCGGTGATCTGACGGCGAAGCTCGGTCTGGGTCGGCATCCTCTCGCTCCTTGGTTGTGTCGGGTTGACCTTCACGAGCCAGGGTGCCGCTCCTGAATGCCTTCATGGCCACGAACCGATGGGCGTCCAGTGGCTCCCCCCGACTTCGCCGGAACGCTCGCCTGCCCACCAGACCCGTAAATGAAGCGGCCTCGAAGGCGGCCACCTCGCCGATCTACGAGGCCGTTGGTTTCACAAAATAACGGAACCGCTCAGTAGCTCAGCCGCTCGGAGGCCGCCGACAATTCCTCGGTCGTCTTCTTCGTGTACCTGGCGGTCGTGTTCAGCGACTCGTGCCCGAGGATCTGCGCCAGACCTACAAGGTCGTTGCCGTTGTCGGCGAGGAACTGGTGGGCCATCCTGTGGCGGAAGAGGTGCGGGTGCAGCTTGACGCCAATGATCGCCCCGTAGCGATCACAAAGCGCCCGGATGCCTCGATCGGTCAACAGCCCACGTTCTCCGATGAAGACGCTCGACGAGGACGCAGGCGGTCGGGTCTCCAAGTACGACATCAAAGCCCTCCTGGCCAGCAGCGGCAACGGCACGGTCCTTTGCTTGCCGCCCTTGCCTGCTTGAAGACGACCTGGCCGTTCCGCTCGCTGATCATCAGGTCGTGCATCTCCAGGCTTACGAGGTCGCCGACACGGCAGCCGGTGAAGAGCAACAGGCCGAAGATGGCGTTGGCCCGCACGTCCTGACGCAGTTCAATTTCACGCAGCAGACGCCGGACCTGGCTGCGGTCCAGCCCCTTGAGAGCAAGCTGGACCCGGCGAAGCTCCTTGACCTTCACGGCCGGGTTGGCGGTCAGGTGGCCATGTTCGACGAGCCACGAGAAGAACCGTCGCACGTTCACGAGTGCCCTGTTGACCGTGGCGACGGCCTGGCACTTCCCACGCCGCAGATGGTCCCGGAAGTCGCCGACGTCTCGGGTCGTGACCCTGGCGACGACGAAAGGCTCCCGGTTGGCCTCGGTGAACCACCGTGCGAACTTCTTGAGGTCGTTGACGAAGGCCCGGCGTGTCTGGGCTGAAAAGTCGTTGCCGTCCAGGAAGGCGAGGACGAGCCCCGACTCATCGGGACCGGCCGGGATGCCCTCGAAGACCTTATCGCCCGAGTACCGGCGGCGTTGCGGGCACGAATCAGACAGCATGTAGACGCTCACCGTGGCTAACCGGGCTGGTAAGGGCACTTATCACCGCACGTTATCCGCCGGGTTCCGGCGCTTCAGGTGGACGAAGACCTTCTTGATGACCTCGCCCTGGTCGATGCCGGCGACACCCAGGGGGAACAACTCGGCCACCGCCGCCTTGACCTGGGCGCTCGTCGCCGACGCCAGGCCCAGGGACTTCACGGCATCGATGAGGTCGGCGTGGTCGTCCGGCTCGACTCTCCGAGCCTTTCCTTCGGCGGGTCTGCGGGTACGTGGGTCGGCCGGTCGGATCTCGACACGCCTGGCGTAGAACAGGATGGGCTTGCCGTCGATCCCGCAGTTCCGCCTGCGGACATCGAGGCAGACGAGTTGTTGGGCTTCCTCAAAATAGGGCCGCCCGGTATCGGGGTCGTAGCTCGGCCTCGGGAAGCAACCGTGGGCCATCAACTGGTAGAAGCGAGCCCTGCTCATACCGACCATCCTGGCCATCTCGCTGACCGAAACGGCGACCTTCTCCTGCTGTCGCTGGGCACCCATAAGACAAAACTCCGGCACGAATCAAACACGTTGTTGGCGGGTAACGAGCAGGCGCTCCCGGCCCTCCGAGGTCAGTTGCCGACGTCCTTGGTCGTCCTTGATCATGAGCCCGGTTCTGATGAGAAATGGCTCGCTGACCTCGGCGACCGTCCTCGACGGCAGACCCAGCATCGAGGCGATCACGTTCAGCCTGGAGACGCCCTGGGCGAGGATCTCGATGTACTTTTGCTCGATCGGCCCGAGCCCGAGGTCGTCGAGTTGTTCGAGCAGGCAGGCCCGCCTCAGGTGGTCGATCGTGATGACGGCCTCGCCCTCGGCACGGCAGACCCGGCGGCACGACTGGAGGAGCCGGAGGGCCAGCCTCGGCGTGCCCCGTGATCGCCCGGCGATCTCGGGAAGGACGTCTTCGGCAACCCGCCAGCCGACTGCCCGGCTCCGGTGCTTCACGACCTCGACAAGCTCGCCGTCGTCGTAGTAGACGAACCGGAGCGTCAGCCTCATGCGGTCCCGGAGCGGGGCCAGGAGCGAGTATTCGTCGGTCGTGGCCAGCAGGAGCGTGAAGTTCGAGATCGGGATCGACTGGGGCATGCGGCCGGAATTGCCGCCCGCCAGGAGAACCCGCCGCTGATCGATGGCCAGGTAGAGGGCGGTCTGGAACTCCTTGGCGAGTTCATGAACTTCGTCGATGAACACCACGTCCTTGCCCTTCGCCGTGAGGAGGAGGGCGTTCAGGTCGGCCGGGGTCTCGATGGCCTGGCCCAGGACCTCATGAACCTCGCTGGCGAGTTCGGCGGCGATGACCTTGGCGACCTGGGTCTTGCCGAGCCCCGGCGGCCCCACGAGCAGGGCGTCGTCCAGCTTCTTGTCGTCGGCGAAGGCGGCGTCGAGGGCGACGGCGACCTGGGCGACGACGCCACGCTGGCCGATGATGTGGGAGAGGCTCGTGGGGCCGACGTCGTTAATTTCAATGTGTCGGTGGTCGTCGGGCATGGGTTCCTCGGGTGGGTCCTGGCCAGGACGGAGGTCAGGCAAGGTCGATCACCAGAACAGGCCGGCGACCAACCGGCCCATGAAGGCGAAGAGCAGGAGGACGCCGACGAACCCGGCGACGAAGGCGAGGACCGGCAGGAGGGCGATGACGAGCCCGACCGCCATGATGGCCAGCCAGGCGACGAACACGAGGCCGACGAGGCGTTGCACGACGAGGGTCTCCTCCGAGTTATGGGTCGTTCAGCGGAGCAAGTCGGCATACAGCCGGGCGATGGTCCGATTCACCTCGTTCATGTCGTCGAACAGGAGGGACTGGGCGAGCCGGCGGCTCCAACCTCGCCCCGTCCAATACCAGTCGCCGGGGCGGCGGCTCCGGTCACGTACCACGTACCTGCTGCAAAGCCGAGGATCTCCCAAGAGCTTGGGGACGTACGGGGGCATGGCGTGCTCCAGAGGGATGTCGTGTGCTGCCTCCGTCAGGGTGCCAATACTCTTTGCTCGCCGGCCGGCTCGTGCCCCTCCAGGACGGCAGTCGGCCGGACGTCCAGGACGAGTGCTGCGGGGGCGGCGTCGGGCCGAAGGAGACCGTTTTGGTGCCGGAGCCGTCCTTGCCCTCGGGGCACGTAGCGGCCGAGCCCTGGGGTAGGCAGGGGTACAACACGGCGACGACGAGGTTTGTTAAGGGTTTGGAAGTAGCGGGGATGTGGTGCGAAGCGAGGCCGGGGCTATCAGCGGGACGTGAGCCGGGCCGAGCGACCGCAACCGTGGGAACGACAGCGGTCGGGGAAGGCGTCGGGCGGCGACAAGGACGCTATTCCCGTCGTGCCGGTCACGCCGTCACGAGAGGCGACCCCAGATCCGTGAGACTTGAGACTTGCTGTCGCCAACCCGTCTGTCCCTGAACGGGGTGCGGGCCGTAGCGATCTACGGTCCGCATGCCGGGTTCCTGCAAGCAGCCGCTCACTGTCCGAGAAAGACTCCTCAGAGAGATCCCGGCAGTCGCAGCTTTGGGTGCAACTGGTAGGACTTCGACTGGCCACCGATCCGGTACTTGTGGCTCACCACCTTGATGACCTTCTCGTCCAGGGCGGCCCGCTTGTACTTCGTCGCCGTCGTGGGGCTTGAGGTGTCGGCCATCGCCTTGAAGATGTTGGTGTGGATGTTGGCCGTCCGGTTGTCCTTCATCATCAGGAAGTTCGCCAACCTCCGGGCGAACCTCTGGAAGGTCCGTGTGGCCGGGGCGATCTTCTCCTCGACCGCCTCGATTGTCTCGTGGTCGTAGAGGCCGGATCTGATCGCCTCGATGACACGGGCTTCGGCCTGCCGGTAGTCGTCGCCTTGGGAAGGGGATTCTTCGGAAGTGTAAACACTAAGAAGGTCCTCCTCTCTCCCCCCTTGTATATAACGGGGGACGAGCCCGTTGCGAGGCCCTTCGCCCGTGATCAGGTGGCGGACCCGTAGCGTGTTCTTCACGCCCGCCCACGGTTCACGGCACGAGACAGACCGGAGGTCCCTCCAGATCACGGACTCCACGTCCTTCGGCAGGGCGGTGTCGCCTTCAGACAGCCGACCCGAACAGCCGTTATGACGGGACAGGCACCACGCCTCCAGGACGGAGAAGGCGACCTCATCCTTCTCCTCGTCGCCCAGGCCGTCGAGTTCGTACGCCATCATGTGCCTGGCCAGCATGATGAGGCACTCGTTCAGCATTCCTTCGGCGGGACACCCACGACTGGCGATGTAGTACAACCTCTCGGGGTAGGGCCACGACTCCCAGCCCTCGGGCAAACTCACCTTCGGACAAGCGGACGACGACCGCTTCCCGGCCCTCCTGACCACCTCGACGGCGGCCCCGGCTTCGGCGTCACCGCCATCGAGCGGTGGACAGCCTCGCCCCACCCAGTCCCGGATCTCCCGGCACCGCTGGTTGAAGTGGTCGAGTCGTTCGCCGGGCACGTCCAGGAAGTTGGGACGCCAAACCTGATGCAGCCCGAGCCACAATTCGAGGAGTTGCTCGGCGACCTGAGGCAGGGATGGCAACGGGCGGGGGTCGAGGAAGTTGGCGACCTGCTCACGCCAGCCCCGGATGATCCCCGTGCCGGCCAGCGTGACGGCCCCGTGCCCGCAAGGACGGCGGTGGACGCTGCGGCCTTCGTAAGGGCCACGCCCTCGTGCCGGCGGGATCGGGTAGACCTCCAGCTTCGGCAGGCCGTGGTCGGCCGCCATCTCCTTCATCCTGGCGTGGAGGACGGCGGTCTCCTGGGGTGCCTCGGGGATGACCCAGACGCAGAGCCCGAGGCTGTCCGAGGACGTGGCGAGCGCCGTCGGGCTGGGCAGCCCATACGCTTGGTACGGGAGGCCCAGGACTCGCCGGGCGAGGTCCAGGATCTCGACCCCGAGGTCCGGCACCCGGTAGTTCCCGCCGTCCCTGGTGAATTTGAGGACCCGGCCGCCGTGATTATCCAGGTCGAACGCCGCCGAGGAGGTGAAACGGCCTCCGAGAGTGCCCATCCAGAAGGGCTGCCTGAACCCCTTGGCCCGATGCCCCCGTGACCTCCAGTAGTCGGTGTCCAGGTGACGCTCGATCAGGGGCAGCAGGTTGTTCGTGGTGGCGGCGACGTACAAGGGCTTCCCGTCGATCGACCTGCCCCTGACCTGGGGACGCCAGTCCTTGGACATCACGTCCTCGGCCTGCTCCCAATAGGGGACGTCCCCGTCGCCCCAGTATCCCAGCCTGGTGTTGAAGGCCCTGTGATCCGAACGGTGGACGAACAACTCCAGGTATCGTTCCAGGTCGTCGGGGTAGAGGTCCCGCAAGCGGGGCATCGCCTTGTCGATCTTGGCCTTCTTCTCCCCGTCTTCGATTCCACGACCGAAGAAATCCGGGTCGGACGGGCCATCAGCTTTGGTTTTGTGTTTTTTACATTCTACTATATAATCAGTCATTGTTGAGTGACGCTGCAATCGGACGGCCACGGGATTAGGCCCCCGTGGCCGTCGTCGTTCACGCTCCTATTGTTTGCTTCGTTTCTTGTGAGAGCCGCCCACGGAGCAGCCCGACGAGCCCCGGCGGCACGCCCGCCAGGGCCTGGTCCTCGATCAGTTCGGCCACGAAGTCGTTGCCCCCTTCCCGGAGGCCGTGAGCTTCGGCGAGCGCCTCGCCGACCTGGACCACCAGTTCGTCGATGAACGACGTCCCGACGCCGCCGAGGGCCTCGTCGAGGATCAAGGAGACCCTCGTGGCGTCCCAGACCCAGAAGGGGAGTTTCTCCTTGGTCTGGGCCTCCTTGGCGTAACCCCCGGCGACGGCCATCCGGGTCGCACCGTGGCAATCCTTGAGCCCGTTCATGACCAGGATCTTGCCGACCTTGATCGAGGAGATCCCGAACCAAGACCCGAGCCTGCTCTGCGTGACATACGATAGGGTCATGCTTCAACCTTTCTCATTATCGCCCTCCACTTCCGTGCTGCTGATCATGGTGTTGGCGATCCGTTGCCACGGCTTCGCCTCGGCGAAGTAGGACCTGATCATCACGACGTCATCCTGCGTGAACACGTAGGCCCCACGCACCTTGGCGATCCCGCCGATCCTGCGCCTGTCCAGGGCGTATTTTATGCGATGCTTCGAGACGCCCGTCTCACGCTCCACATCAATCCAATCAAGAAGTTTCATTGCTTCGCCTCCCTCCTTTACATAGCGAACCTAGATCGAATTCTCACGCCCGGAGGGAGTTTTTTTGGATATTGCCGAGGAAGAGGTTGGGTCCATCGGCCAGGAGCGGTGGAGGCCCCGCTGGCGATCGACGATGAACGGGAGGTTCGTTGCGATCGGGCCTGGAGATGAGTCATCGAGTCATTTAGACCGTGAATGCGGCTCACCGTCAGGACGTCCTCATCACGCCGGGTGGGACGAAGACGTTCGAAAGGCCGAAAGGCGGCCTATCTCTTTCTCTTTCAGGCCGGTAAGGTTCCGCCCGGACAGACGAGACGACGTTCAAGGAGGGCGGTCCTCCGGTCTCATGTCTCAATGAATTCCGCAACATAGAGTGATTCGACCGATGGCCAAGCCGATCCTGATCCCGACGTACGACGACCTGAGGCGCTTCTGCAAGGCGTTCGCCACCGAGAAGCTCGAATGCCTGATCCTCGTGGGGCCGCCCGGCGTGGGGAAGAGCACCTCCCTCGCCGAACTGCTCCCGGACTTCCCCACCGAGGCCGACGGCCGCCCGCACTCCGAGGAGTCGAAGGGGCTCAAGGGACACGCACGCTGGATCAACAGCCGGGCGACGGGCATCCAAATATATGCCAACCTCTATCGATACAGGGACGCCCCGATCGTCTTCGACGACGTGGACCAACTCTACAAGGACAAACAGGCAGTCTCGGTCCTGAAGGCCGTCACGGACAGCCGCCCGGTCCGCAAGGTCGCCTGGCACACGACCAGCAAGGAGCTAGCCGCCCAGGGCGTCCCCAGGGAGTTCGACACGAAGTCCCAGGTCTGCATCGTGGCCAACGAGTGGGAGGGCCTCGACCGCAACCTCGGGGCGCTCGAAGACCGGGGCATCCTGGTCCGTTTCGCCCCACCCCCGGCCGAGGTCCACAAGGAGGCGGGCCGGTGGTTCCAGGACGAGGCGGTCTACGGGTTCATCGGCGAGCGGCTGGGCCGCATACACCAGCCCAGCCAGCGGCTCTACGTCCACGCCCTGAAGCTCAAGCGGGCGAAGCTGGACTGGCAGTCCTGGCTCGAAGAGCAGATCGAGCCCCCCGATCACCTCAAGATCCTCGACGACATCCGCAACGACGCCAGCCTGGTCGCCGAGTCCGAGCGGTTCGCCAGGTTCTGCTCGCTGACCGGGATGTCGAGGGCGACCTACTTCAGGTACACGAAGGAACTGCGGGAGAGGGAGCGGGCGGCCGGGCTGGTCGTGGCGAGGAGGGCGAGGCCGAGGCGGGCCGCAAAGCAGTCAGCACCTCAGGCGGAGGAGGTCATGGTCCCATCAGATAAGGAGGTGAAGGACCGATAAGCACTGGAGGACGCCGCCTGAGAGTCTCAAGTCTCAGAGGATCGGAGGTCTCAAGCGTGGCGAGGGCGGAGAGCAGGACGCTCCCTTGCCGCCGTCTGGTCCCTCGACCTTTTCGATCGCCGGTTCGTCGATGAGCGTTGGTTTCAAATCTGGTCGCCCAGGCACACTCGGCGACCTCGGCGGCTCTCTTTCACTCTGAGAAAACATCCATGCGTGAATCGGGCTGATCAGTCCCCATCCTGAGGTCCTTGGCCATCAGAAGCGAGTGTGCTGCTCTTGATGATGCGTTCAACGTCCTCGGGTGTCAGCTTGGCTCCCAGCGGGCCACAAGCCCACGTCGAATCGACCTGATCCAGGACGATTTCGACGGCCTGGACAAGTTGGGGCAACTTAAGGATTTGATCACGCAGCGGGTTGAGTTCCATAAGGCAGGACACGAAATAATCGAGGCGGTCCCCTCGATCGCCTTCCTCGTGCATCAAGGACAGGTACAGCTTGTAGAGCGGCCGGTTCGAGCGATCGACCTCCGGCCACATGTGGCTGAGGTAGTTCCAACGGCTCGTGTCTCCGAGGCACCAACTCCTCAGCCAGTGCCTCGCCCGAAGTTCGGCGAGGCCCGCCGAAACGGAACCGGGGCGCTCAGGTGCTCTATAGATCGTCTGGTGTGAGTACATCTCCCCGGCGGGGAGAGGGGGCTCGTCACCCGATTCGGCTCGCCGCAGCCTGGCACGAAGACGGCGAATTTTGCGCTCGGAGTAGAGCGTCAGGCCCAGCGCCTCGCAGAGGCGATCTGCCACGTCGAGGGTGAGGCCCCGCTGTCCCCGTGCGAACCGCATGATGCCCTGCGATGCGACCCCCGCCCGTTTGCCCAGTTCATAGTGGCTCAACCCCGACCCATCGATCGCCCGCTTCAGGACGTCGGCGAGACGACGGCGGTCCCCTTTCTCTCCTCCGGTCTGGCCACTTTCCACGGAATCGAGTCCCTCAAATCAACCTTGTGGGAGGTGCAATCTCATCGGAGTTACTCAAGACGACACACCTGGCACAATGTTTGAATGCAGCCAATCGCTGTGCCGATTGGCACTAACAGTCGTGGCACCCTGCTTGGTAGACCCGGAGTGACGCCATCTGACGTCAGCCGATCCACTCGTCTTCCGCATCATGCTCGTCCGGCTCAGGGTCGGGCAAGGTGTTAATCCAGGCGTAGATGTGGCTTGTGTCGAGGACGGCCCCCAGCGAGCCGATGCACAGCGGGTCTTCGGCCTGGGTGACAAGATAGCGCAGGAAGCCCGGCAGGTGCTCGTTGGCCAGCAGCTTCTCGCAGTTCGGATTCATCTCCAGGATCGACAATACCAAGCACAGAACGGCGGCCCTTTGCTTGTCGCTGCCGAAGCCTCGGACTTCCATCAAGAAATGGAACATCGGCAAACTATGCCTGGTCCTCCTGATGATGTCGCTCCAGATGGGGTTGTACGAGAAAGCGTTCCTGTCGTCGAGTTTGGACAGGAAGTATTTGCATCTGAACAGTGCAAGTTCATCTGAAACCCTCTGGGCCTTCACGTCTTGCTCGGGGGAGGGGGCGACTTCGATATGCGAGGGAGGTGGCCCTTTGGCTGCCTTCGCCGGCACCAATTCCAACCCGAGTTCCTCGCAGAGCTTGTCCACGGTCTCGGTGGTCAAGCCCCTCTCCCCCGAGAGGAAGCGGTTGATCGCCTGCCGGGCGACCCCGGTGCGCCTCGCCAGTTCGCTGATCGAGATGCCGGACTCCTTGATCGCCCCCCTGAGCGATCCGCTCACGCCTTGGGGCCGAGCATCACCGCCCTCGGCCATGGTCGGTTCTGACATCGGCTGAATCCAAGGGGTTGGGGCCTCACGGCCGGATCGTTACGCATCATGTTCGAGACCGCCCGCCTCGGCTCGTCGCCGGGGGCCGGGCCGTCCTGCCTCGTCGTTTTCTGATTCAGGAGCGCCAGCCATGATCGACCACAACGCCACTGTTGTCACCATTGAGATGCCCGCCGTCCCCGTCACGCCCGACGAGGGCTCCTCGGACGAACAGCTTATCGCCGCCGCCCGCAAGTACGCCAGGTCCGTGGACGGCCACGTCCGTGCGATCCTCGACCGGAAGCGCCGGGTCATCCAGGACTTCCACAAGCTGGGCGAGATGCTGGCCTACCTGTACCGCCGCCGGCCGATGGGCGAGTGGGGGAAGACCCTGAAGGAGATCGGCGTCAGCACCACGACCGACAGCTACGCCCGCAAATTCTTCAACGCCGTCACCTTCGAGCGGCTCGACGAGTTCACGAGCAAGACCGAGGCCCTGGAGAAGCTCGGAATCCTCAACCGGAAGCCCAAGGCCCCCACTGGGGCGAAGCCCGAAACGGGAGCCGAGACCGACAAGGCTCCGAAGCCGGAGCCGACGGTCGTGGCTGGGGACGCCGGGCCGCAGCGGACCCCGCAGGCGGAACCCAACGAATCGGCGGTCGTCTCGGCCTCGACGCCGGCCCGCAACGCCGAGAACAAACAACCCGGCAGGGCCACCGCCCCGTCCGCTCCCCCGACGTCGAAGGAGATCCTCGCCAAGGTCGTTCGAGCCCTGGAGGAGGTCGGCAAAGTAGGCGGGCTGGACGCCGGGGCGCTGGATCTCCTGGACCGGGCCTCCGGCCTCCTCCACACCCTGCGGGATTCCATCGCCCGGCGTGACGCCGCATGAGGTGGCTTCCGCATCGGAGACGCCTCCTGGACTCCACACGAACAAGTCGGCGGCCGTGACGGGCCTTGGGACCAACCCCGAGGCCCGTTCGTGTTTGACTCCTCGACCAAGACCGCAACCACCCCCCGAGCCGCCCCGGACGCACCAGCCGGGCGGCTCGTTTCATTGCTGGTGCCCATGACCAAGAGGTGCCACATGGCATGCCTGCCCCTCCCGCCTCGAACCGCCCAAGCCCGACGCACAGCCCGCAACCCCCGGAAGCCCATCCTTCAGGAGACGCACTGCCCGGTCCGCAACCGGATCGAGTGCGTGGACGCCGTGGACGGGCTGCGGTCGCTCCCCGACGACTGCATCCCCCTGAGCGCCACCTCGCCGCCCTTCGACTCGATCCGGTCCTACGGCGACCACCCCTGGGACTTCGAGAAGTTCATGCTGGTGGCCCTGGAACTCTGGCGTGTGACGATGCCCGGCGGGATCGTCTGCTGGAACGTCCAGGACCAGATCGCCAAGGGCCGCCAGACGGGCACGAGCTTTCGGCAGGCGCTCTACTTCATGGGCCTCGGGTTCCGCCTGCACAACACGCTGATCATCGAGAAGCAGGTCACGAGGGGCATCAACCCGGTCCGCTACGGCGTGAGTCCCGAGTTCGTGTTCGTCTTCTCGAAGGGCAGGCCGAGGTCCATCAACCTCATCCGGGACAAGCCGAACAAGCACGCCGGGAAGCTCCTCCGCTACTCGACACGGGACCGGGCCGGGGTGATCAGCACGACCAAGAAGGTCCTGACCAAGCCCTTCGGCGCTCGGCCGAGCATCTGGAGATACACGACCGGCGGCCGGGCGACGGCGACGGATCGCTACGCCTTCGAGCACCCGGCCCTGATGCCGGAGGCGCTCGCCCGAGACCTGATCCTCTCCTGGTCTCGCCCCCTCGACGTCGTGCTCGATCCCCTGGCCGGTGCGGCGACCACCTGCAAGTCGGCCCTCCTGGCGGACAGGTATTACCTCGGCTTCGAGGTCCACGAGCCGTACCACCGGCTGGCCGAGCGCCGACTCTCGGACGCCCACGACGCCTACCGTCGGCGACTCCTCGACGAATCGGGGTCTTGATGCCCGCCGTCCACGGCACCCAACGACCGTTCCCTGGCGGCCCTTGCCGCCGGTTTTCATTTCCACCTTATCGACCCGGAGGCCCCCCTCATGGCCCGCACCGATCCTACGCCGTCCGCCCCGAACCCCCTCCGCTTCTCGCCGATCCCGGTGGCCGTCCTCAAGGACGACACCATCCCCCACGGTGCCAAGGTGCTCCTTGGGGTGATCCTGGATTTCGCCTGGTCCGACTCGTCCACCTGGGTCTCCGTCGAGAAACTCGCCGAGGTCATGGGACATGGGGTCAGGACGATCCAGATGTGGATGACGAGCCTGAAAGGCCACGGCTGGATTCGCTTCGAGCCGGACCCCTCCGTCAAGACGGGGCGTCGGATCGTGCTCGTCTGGCGGGAGGGCGAGGCCCCAGGAGGAGCGGGAGCGGGCGTCCCCGAGGCCCCGGAGGACCCCGGCCCCGGCCGAGGCGAAGCCCGGCGCAAATCACTGCGCTCGCAGTGCAATGCACCCGACTCAGACTCGCCAGATAGAGGAAGACGCAGATCAACAACAACAGACCCAGGCCCGGCGCAGGACCGGGAACCAAAGCCCAAGAGAGATGTTGTTGGGAATGAGCAAGGGAGGGAGGAGCCCGACGCAGGGAGCCGGACGACGGCCACGTCGTCAACAGTGGAGCAATTGGTCGGCTCGGGCGTCACCCGCTCCGTCGCCGAGGCGCTTGCCAGCAAGTTCGGGGACGACCAAGTCTCCCGGCAGATCGAGGCGCTGCCGCACCGCAAGCCGAAGGACAGGGCCGCCACGCTAGTCTCGTCCATCCGTGAGGACTGGGCGTTGCCCGAGGAGCTACGGCGTGCCGGGGAGAAGGCGGCCCGCCACTCCGAGGAGAGAGAACGTCGTGCCCGAGAAGAGTCGATCAAGCGTGCCAGGCGACTCGACGAGGAGAAGGTCTCTAGGTTCTGGGCATCCTTGACGCCCGGAGAGCGGGAGCGGTTCGTCGAGGAGGCGATCGAACACGCCGTCCCCGAGCAGCGGGACCTCATCCGCAGCCTCAAGCCCCACGAGCCGCTCTATAGGGCACACCGGGCCGTCGCCCGAGACGAGCACATCCGGCGGAAGCTCGGGCTGGAGGTCCGGGACTGATGCCGTGGGGTTTGCCCCGTGCGGCCATCCCGCCGTGCGGGCTTCGTCCGACGGCGAACGTGACGTGATCCCGGCCCCAGGGAGGGGACGAACCGACGTGCCTGCCGGTCGGCCCGCTCGGCAACGCAACGATTCGAGATGCTCGGCGGTAAGAGGTCTCCGCAGGTAGGAGGCCCCGCCGCAGAACGGTGCCAGGGGACTTCATCCCCGGCCCAAGGTCCATCATCGACGAACTCCCCGACGGGGAGGGCGAGGAAGGTACGTCCATGGCGAAGAAGAAGACGTTGGTGCAAGAGGTCGCAAGCCTCTTCCGGGCCAATTATCGACTCGCCGGTTCCGGCTGGGTCGGCGGCGGGAACGAGATCACGGTCTCCATCGGCGACGAGCCGAAGGCGTCCGCCCGCAGTCGTAAGGTCTGGCACCGCAGGCATGCCTGGTCGGGCACCGACCTCGAAGTCGGCGTCACCGTCAGCCCGTCCTGGCGGCGGTCGGTCCATGCCCGTGGGCTCGCCGTGCTGGACGGACTCCTCACGACCCACGCCGGCCGAGTCGTGCGGGTCGGCGAAGTCGATGCGTATCCGGCCTCCTGGGTCCGCCAAGGCCGGGGGCTCTCGATCCGGGCCGAGACGGGCTGGGTCGCCCGCCATCGTCCGAGCGGCACGTCGTACCACCTCCCCGGCGGGGACGCCGCCAGGGCGGCGGCGGGGCTCCGGCGGAAGATGCGGAACCAAGCGGTCCCCCAGGAGGAGAAGGACGAGCGACGTCGCCGCATCCGTGAGGCACGGCGAGCCCGGCTGGAGCGGCTGATGGGGAAACTGGCCCGTCACGACCTCTCGGACGTGGGCCACGTCGTCGTGACCAGGCGGGACTCGCTCAAGGCGGGCAACTGCGAGCCGGGGACGGACCAATTCATCGACACGTTCTTCCCCGATCGAACCTCGGCGACGATCGCCGAGATCGCCGCAGCGGCGGGCGGGACCGACCCCGCCGGCCTCGACGAGCGGCACCTAACGCTCGCCCGCCAGATCGCCGCCGCCTGCCTGGCGGCGATCGGGAGGCACCGCCGAGAGCGACGGGGCGGTGCCTCCAACTGACGACCTTCAACTACCGACCTAGAGAGGGCCGACGCCTTGAATCTGACGGAATACATGCCTGCCGATCTGATCGATCTCGCCACGGCCCTTAACCGGGACCCGATGACTTTGGGACGCCTCGCTCTCGCCAAGCATGAGCGGACGACCTTGTTTTGCACAGCCTTGATGCTCGAAGGCGGGGCGAAGGTCATGAGGCCGTCGGCACGGCTTTGCGACGTGCTGAAGAATGTTCAACTCCGAATCGATGCGAATAAGTACGCCCAGCCCTATGACGGTCTCGGCGTCATCCTGCCGGGGACGCTCTTCGACGGCTCCAAGGATCGTATTGCGACGAGCACCTGGATGCCCGGCTGCCCCATCCATATCATCCTCTTCGACGAGCCAAGAGCGGGGCACCACGGCGTGACGAACACGACGCAATTGCAGATCAATTCTCCCCCCGGCGAGACGATCGAAAAGAGTCTCTCGGAGAGCGTCTTCATCGAAGGGGAGGAACGACCCGGTGCCGTCGAATTCCAGAAAGTAGTCTCGGTCGCAAGGATCGTCATCAACCTCTGCCTCTTCGCCGTCGAGCGTGGCGTGCGAATCCTCCCCCTGGACGCCCGAGCCGAGAAACGACGGCGCAAGTCCCATCATGACGGCCGCATGGCCCGGCTCGCCGCCCGTGACGCCCAGGAAGTCGTCATCCAGGATCTCGACCTGATCCTCCGTGCCACGAGCCCTGCGACGGACGGCATCGATGGGCTTGCCGGTCATCGCCAGAGGAGGCACCGGCGTCGTGGCCACTGGAAGATGCAGCCGTACGGGCCGGGCCGCTCGCAGAGGAAGCGGATCTTCGTCCACAGCTACATGGTACACGCCGACGACGGCCCGGACGGCGAGGTCCAGAGCATCCTCTCCTGATTCCGAGGGCGGCGGGTCGGATATCGATTCCATCCACCGTCCGTCCCTCTCATTTCGCTCGTGCTTCCGAGAGCCCGACCGACGGGTCGTTCCCGAAAGCTGATCGTGACCAAGATCACGCCGTTCGCCGGCAAAGTCGAAGCAAGGCTTCGTCTCTTTCGCATCCCACTAGCGCAAAGTACACTGCGACGAGGAGTTCTCGATATGGCCGTGAAGACGAAAATCCAATGGTGCGACAGCACCGTGAATCCCACCATGGGGTGCGACGGATGCGAGATATGGGGCTCGCTCCGGCGTTCGTGCTACGCCGGGACGCTCCATGCTCGCTTCGGGGGCGTGACCCAGGGCTATGCTCCGACCTTCGAGGAGGTCACGATGTTTCCGGGCCGCATGGCCCAGGCCGCCTCTTACTCCGACCTCACGGGCAAGCGCCGCCCCGACAAGCCCTGGCTCGACGGGCTGCCCCGCACCGTTTTCGTTTCGGACATGAGCGACTCCTTGTCCTCGTCGGTGGAGTTCGAGTACCTGCATGACGAGATCGTCGCCAACGTCGCCGATGGCCCTGGGCGGCGTCATCGCTGGCTCTGGCTGACGAAGCGTCCCGAGCGGATGGCCCAGTTCTCGTCCTGGCTCCGGGATCGGGGGATCGAGTGGCCGGACAACCTCTGGGCCGGGACCAGCATCACCACCCAGGCGACGACCAGCCGGATCAAGAACCTTCTCAAGGTCGGCACGCCCCGGACGACACGCTTCCTCTCGGTCGAGCCTCAGGTCGAGCCCATCGACCTGAGACGTTGGCTGCCGAAGCTCGACTGGGTGATCCAGGGCGGCGAGTCGGGCCGGCAGGCACGCCCCTTCGACATGGCCTGGGCCGTGGACCTGATCGGGCTCTGCCGGGCCGAGGGCGTGAGCTACTTCCTCAAGCAACTCGGCTCGGTGGTCGTCCGGGACGGCCGACGCATGTCGTTCGAGGACGGCCACGCCGGGGACTGGTCGGAGTGGCCGGAGGAGCTACGGGTGCGGGAGATGCCCATCGGGCCGGCGATCGACCAGGCCGACTGGTCCGCTCAGGATCGGAGTTGGGGGTCCCGAGAGGACCACCCGGAGGTGGACACGAGCGGACCCTCGACCCGAGGACCCGACGGGCGGGCCGACAAGCGTCGTGAGGCGGCCCTCAAGGCATGGGCGACCCGGCGGGCGAGGCGGGATGTCGATGGATAGGCGATCTCCGTATCGCCCCGAACCCGGCGGCCCCATCGGCGGCATGCCGGGAAGCCACCACTGGACGGAGGGCTCCCTGGGCCTCGACCGCCGGTTTAGAAGAGCCCCCGCCTCACGTCCCGACTCGGGAACCCGATGAACACCCGGTCCGACTTGTACGTCCCCGGCGGTCGGCGATATCCGGGCGCAGACTCGGCAACCAGATCGCCCTTCCGCTCGCATTCCTTGAAGATGGTGCGGGCGTGCGTCGGCAGGAAATCGGTCTCCTCGACCACGAACCGCTCGACGTCCTCCATGGGGACCCGCTGCCCGGCGAACCGGGCGAGCAATTGGTCCCAGAGCGGCCAGAAGGGGAACAACTCGAAGGCGTAGGACTCGCCGGGGTCGGCGTCCGAGAACCTCGACCCCTGGGCCTTGTCCACCGACCACATCGCCTCCTTCATCTTCTCGAAGCCCCTCGGGTGGTTCGAGGCGAAGAAGAGCGAATAGGTCTTCCGGTCCCGCCTGCCGTGCATGTCGAACCGACCGACGTACCTCGCCAGCGTCCCCAGTTGGCTGCGGTACAGAGCCAGGATCGCCGCCACCCGGTCCCCCAGACGACTCGGGATCTCCAGCACCTCGTCGGTCCCGAAGGTCTGCGGGAAGTGGGCGACGACCTGCTCGTTCGGGTGTTCGAGGAAGCGATTGATGAACTCGACCATCACGTTGACGAAGACCTCGCACTTCGGGTAGCGGAGGATTCGGGCCATCAGGTCCAGGGGGATGCCGCTGAACCCGAACGGGTCCACGAAGGCGAAGGTCGGTGCGAGTGCCGTCCCCGACCTCTCGATCTGGTCGAGTTCGGCCCCGATGACCTCGGCGAACTCGCCGGGGACAACGCTCCAGGTGAAGGAGGGCGGCAAGGTCAGGGCCGAGAGCTTGGATCGGAGGTTCTCGGCGGAATGGGGGTCGGCCTCGACGAAGGTGAAGTCGATCTGGACGTCCGGGGCGAGCGTCCCCCGGTCGACGTGGGCCTTGGCCGCCCCGATGGCGACCTGGGGCGATCCCTCCTCCCCGTCCTGGTACTCGCCGGGGCCGGCGAAGCCGTCGATGTAGTTGATCGACCTGTCGCCCTTGCCGAGGATCGGGAACCAGCGATCGAGATACCGCTTCAGGAGGAGGTGCTTCGCCGCCGTGTGGGGCGTCATCACGGGGAGCTTCAACATCGCCCGGCCTCGGTTGTTAAACGGCTCGAAGCCCACGGATTCACCGGACCCTGACCGTCCACTATCGTAAGCCACCTTGGTTCTCTTATCCGAAGGCGAGTCGATGGGCAAAGGTAATCCTCTGCCGGAGGATCGAGGCCGTCGGCTTGGCCGACACGAGCCCTTCGAGTTCCTCCAGATCGACCGCCCGCAGGGCGACGAGTGCTCTCCTCCCTGCGTTCACTGGGTCCCTCACTTCGATCCGGGCCTCAGTCGCCTGGGCGTGGGCTGTCGGATAGAGGATGGTGGCCGTCCCGCCCTCGTGGCCCATCGCATACATCGCAAGCTGGTAGAGCATGTCCCTGGGCAGCGGGTTCTCCCAGAGGTCCCGATACTTCGCATCCAGGACCGCCACGACGTTCGCCCCTTGAGTCACCACGAAATCCGGTCGGGGCGTCGGGGCCTGGGCGTGCCGGGGGTTCCAGCCGGGGACGTAGGCGAGCATGCCCTTGAGTCGATGTTCGGGGCGGACCGTATATTCCGGCAGATTGTCCGCCAGGAACTTCCCCAGCAACGCCTGGAAGAATCGGTTCATGTCGAAGAGGAAGCCGGGCAAAGGTGGCCCGGCCTCGCCCTCATCCAGGGAGAGGCCGCCGCCCTCCTGGAGGATGCGGATGATCGAGACGGCGGGCTCGTAGGCCCCGGTCGTGCGGTCCATCTCGGCCTCCAGTCGCACGAACACCTGGCGGTCGAGCCGGACCGATGTGACCGTCTCGCCGAGCCGGTCGCCGAGCCGCCCGAGCCTGGACCGCAGCCCTCGGTCTCCGGCTAGAGATGCCGCCAGTCGAAGGCCCGCCAGCAGGACCCGGTTGATCAGCCGATCTTCATCACGGCGGTGGTGGGCGCACGGCAGGGTCGCCTCCACGAGGGCACCCCGACCGGCCAACGCCCGGAAATCGATGCGACCTCGGGGCGAGGCCAAGTCCTCATCCCGCCGCAGGTATCCCCGCCGGAGGCCACTCGCCACGAGTTCCTGCGCCTCCTCGGCCAACTGAGAGATCAGGAGGTCCTGGAAGCCGAAGTCCTGCGTGGCGTGGGCGGCGGTGGGGAGGAGGTGGAGGTCCCGCAGCCCGTAGGCGTAGCGGAGCAGCCTCAGCAGGGCCACGGTCCGCAGCTTGGGGACGATCGTGACGTCGATCGCCCCAAGTCGCACCCGCCCGACGAAGGAAGTCGAACGCACGGACAAGCCCGTGCGAAGTTCCTGGACCTCCAGCATGCCGCTCTCGGTCAGGCGGCGGGCGGTCTCTCGCACGGAGGGCTCATCCCCGAGGCTGACGCCCTCCGTCGGGCTCCCCGGATCGGGGGGGATCGTACGCCACTCGGCGAGCCGGAGGGCGTGGCCCGTCACGACGGCGACCCCGCATCGGGCTCCTCCTCGCCCTCGTCGATCTCGGCCTCGCCCTCCCCGAGACTCGTCACGGCCTTGAGCGAGGTCAGCACCTCGGGGCACGGGGCCAGGAGCGCCTGGACGAGTTCCGGCCCCGTCGGCTCCTCGAACAAGTCGTGGCGGACCGCCCGGTTCGGGAGATCGACCAACCCGCCCCCAAGGATGGCGTGAAGGGCGTCGAAGTCCTCGTAGCAATACTCCTCCAGCAGCGGGATGATCTCGTCCCGGACGACCCGGAAGAACCGGGCGGCATCCCGGACGGGCCTGCCCGCCTCCATGAGGAACGAGTGGCCGACCTGGAGGTTGCGGGCGTCCCGCCCGACGTGCTCGCAGATCCGGCGGTTGAGCGCCTCCAGCCAGGGACCCAGCGGGATGTCGGCGACCGCCGTCCCCTCCAGGAGCGTGACGTCCGGCATCAACTCGACGAACCCGAACCGACGCCGCAGGGCGGTGTCGAGAAGGGCGACCGAGCGGTCCGCCGTGTTCATCGTCCCGATGAGGAGGACGTTCGGGGGCACCCGGAAGGCCGCCCGGCTCAGCGGCAGGATGACCGACTTGCCCCGCTTGTCCTTCTCGATGACGGTCAGCAGTTCGCCGAAGATGCGTGGGATGTCGCCCCGGTTGATTTCGTCGATGATCAGGACGAAGGGGCGATCGGGCCGGGCCTCGGCGTCCCGGCATAGCAGCTTGAAGATCCCGTCCCGGAGGACGAAAGTCATCCGCCCCTCGTGCAATTTGGGGCGGTAGCCCTCGATGAAGTCCTCGTAGCCGTAGGCCGGGTGGAAGCTCACCATGCGGACGGCCCCCACAGCATTGAGTCCGCCCGCCACCTCGGCCTTCTCGCCGTCCGACAGCCCGTGGAAGGGCTTCCCGCCCAGCGAGTATGAGGCGAGGTCGAGCGCCGTCCGCTCGGCCCAGTACGTCTTGCCGGTGCCCGGAGGCCCGTAGAGGATCGCCTGGCCCTTGCGTTCGAGCACGGCCTGGATGCGACCGGGAACTCCCACGGGGCGGGGCACGGACCCGCCGCCCGTCTTGTTCGGCACCGTGATCGGGGGCCGGGCGACGACAGGGCCGTCGAGCGAACGCTCCTCGGCCTCGACGAGGTTGGCCGGGGCCTTCCTGAGCCGGTGGACGGTCGTCTGGAGCCCCTCGGGCTCGGGCATCCTCCACTCGTCCAGCGAGAGCCACTCGACTGCCCGGCGGTGGGGGAAGTCGGAGGCGGGATCGTGGGCGTACGCCCCGACGATACGACCGACGCCCAGGACGGACTGGCCGTCGCAGGCGAGGACGACGTCGCCCTCGGCGATCCCCCTGGCGAAGTTGAGGACCTGGGCGGCCGCCCTCCCGACCTGCTGCGGGGTGCCGGGATAGCGCTCGCCGAGCAGATTGACCAGCCTCTCCTTGGAGGCGGCGTCCTTCTCGAAATTGGACAGGTCGCCCAGGTCGGGCCAGCCGATCGCCACGCAGGACCCGTCCCGCATGAACGGCCAGCGATTCCTCGGCTGCGTCCCGTCGGATGTGCCGACCCGCCAGTAGGCGTGCGGCTCCCCGTCGTGGTGATTGAGGGTCGTCGTCAGGTGATTGATCGGGATGCCGAGTTCGTGGGCGGCGGCCACGAAGCGACCGGCGCAGAGGTAGCGGCCCTCGCCCTCGGGAGGGACCTGGAGCATCTTGACGAGGTGGAACCGCTGGTAGTCGGGGTTGTGATAGTCGTCGAGCTTCTCAGGGTGCATCAGGGAGAAGTATTTGTGGCCCCAGGCCAGGTCGTTGACCGACGGGGCGATCCGCCCGAGGTCTTCCTGGAGGCCCCGGTACTCGGCGTCGTCGGCGAGGTCGGGGAGCCCGCCGAGCCGCTCGGTCCCCCGGATCAGTTGGTCCCGGTGCTTGCGGGCGACCTCGACGGCCTGGGGGACCGACAACTCGACGACCTTGGTCGGGGAGCCCGTCACCCAGGTCCCGGTCTCCTTGCTGCGGAAGATGCCGAACTTGAAGGCGCTGCCCCCGGCGATGCTGCCGAAGCGTCCGGGGAACTCGTCGTCGTTCTTGAACTCCAGCCAGTAGACCATGCTGTCCTTGCCGCCGTGGCCGTGCATGGCTTCGAGCAGACGCTCGCCGTCGAGGCCCGCCAACTGGTCTGGGCCGAACCGGGAGCGGAAGTTCTTGTAGAACTCGTCGAGCTTCGGCCTCGGGAAGAGCTTCCCGTCGGCGGTCAGCCGCCTGTGGTCGTCCAGGATGCGAGATTTGATCCGGTCGTCGAGCATTGGCAAAGGTCCGCCTATCGGCCGTCTTGCTGACGTCGCAAATCCTTGACCAGCCTGATTGTTCCTTCCGGGCTTCACGCCTTGACCAGAATCCCGTCCTCGATCAGCCGATCGAAGAGGCCCTCGACCTGGCCCGGCAGGCATCCCCCCGTCAAGAGGAGGCCAAGCTCCATGTTGACGGTGAAGGCGTACTCCGTCAGGTTCGCCGAGGAGAGGAACAGCCAGCGACCGTCGGCCACGACGCACTTGACGTGCAGGATGCCGGGCTTGCCCCCGCTCCGGCCCCTCTCCTCACTGGGCCAGACGTAGACCTTCGAGCAGGCGGCCACGTCCTCGCCGAGGGCCTGGAGCGTGCTGTACGTGCCGTGCCCTTCGAGCCGGTCGGGCGTCTCGACCACGACCTCGATCACGACGCCCCGCCGGGCGGCCCGGACGACGGCATCTCGGATGTTCGGGATCGAGTAGACGGCGTAGCTGACTAGGAGGAGGCGGGACCTCGCAGAGTCGAGCACCTGGAGGATCGCCTGCTCGGTGTGGCGGTGCGGGATCGACCGGCATCGTGGGCCGGTCCACGCCAACTCGACCGACTGCTCCCGACCCCTCCGGCGGTTGAGGTGGGCCGCCGTCTGGAGGGAGATGGACACCTCGGCCGCCGTGACGCCCGGTCCCTCGGCGAGCCAGGCGTCGAGGAACCCAAGGGCCAGGCTGCGGTGGCGAGCATGGGGCACGGCGTCGGCGATCCGCCGCCGGGCCTCGGCGGGGTCGCACGCCGAGATGACCTGGGCCACCCGATCGACGACATCGACCGGCACGCCGCAGGCGAGCTTCGTCACGGCCTCGATGAGGGCTGGGGTGGCGGCCATGGCGATTCGCTCAGCAAGAGGAAGAGCCGCTCGGGGCTCCTTGACTATCCCGGAAGAAGGCGAACTGTTCCCGGTCCACCGTCGGCACCAAAACCGTGCGGTCCAAATACTTGTTCCCCCGCTCGCACGAGGTCTCCGAGGCGAACAGGCAGGCGTGGCACGACGCCCCGTGCAGCGACGTACCTTCCTTGCCCGGATGGTGCTCGGCGCACAGGGGGTCGCTGGAGCAGAGCCGCATCGAGTCCAACGCCTGCCTCAGGTGACGTTCCAGGACCGCCGGTTCCCCGAGCGACACCAGGCCGCCGAGCGTCCCCTCGCTGTCGGGAGCCCCGGTGTAGATCAGCACGCCCGCCATCTCGGGGCGGTCGGTTCCCGGATTCCGGGAGTAGATCCGCTCCCGGAGCGAGGCCGCCGTGTATCCGGACTCCAGCGAAAGCTGCCGGATCAGGGCGTGGGCGAACGAGTGCAGGAGCACGAACCGCAGGCCGGGGAAGCCCTCCTCGGGCGGCGTCAGGCCACGGCCCGTCCTCCACTGCTTGTGGGCGGCGAAGAACTCCATGTTGAGACGCTGGACCCGTGCGAGCCAGCCCTCCACCTCCGTCTCGGAGAATTGAAAGAAGATCCCCTCGCCCCGGATCTCGCCGGCCGGGACCCAGGTCGTCTTGCCTCGGGCGACTCGCATCCGCTGGGCCTCGGGGAAGTCCGCCGGGCTCTCGTAATCGCCGGGCGACTCGATCCGGGTGAAGCCGATCAAGGCCCGCACCTCACGCACCCGCTCGACCAGCACGACCTTCTCGAAGAATCCGGCGAAGCGGCGAGGGGCCGAGACCTGCCGGAGCCGGAAGTCGTTCGTCCTCTGGGCACCGTCGGGATTGGAGAAGATTTGCCATTCCGGGGTTTTCAGGTCGGCCACGTCCTCGACCGTCGCCTCTTCGCTCCCCATCTGCCGCTCCCGGATCGCCGCCCACAGGTCGGCGTCCGGGAAGTCGGAGAAGTCCCGCAGGAGGTTGCGACGGCGCAGCTTGGCGATGTCCCCCTCGCCCTCGATGTCGTAGAGGTCGCTCCAGCGGTCGACCACGAGTTGCTTGAGCAGGTTCGAGCTTTGCGGGATCGAGAGGGCCGAGAGCAGGATCGGGAACCATGTGTTGGAGGCCCCCTGCGTCATCGCCCGGACCCGGATCGGCTGGCCCTGCTCGTCCTTGCAGCCGTCCTCGTCGAAGTCCCGTAGGTGGGGCCGCCGCCCCCGGCAGGCGGGCAGGTCGCCGTCGTGGAGCTTGAAGGCGTCCGACATGGGGCGGGACGTGTTGCAGGTCTCGCAGCGGACGTAGATGTCCGCCGCCTCCCCGGACGGCCCCACCTCCAGGAGTTGGAGCTTGTAGGGGTGGTCCGGCGGGCCGCCCCCGTGGACGAAGTTCACCCAGGGGAAGTCGTCGAGGTGGCCGTTCTTGCAGGCCACCACGAAGCGGGCCGGGACGGCGGTGGGGAGCTTGCCGGGGTAGCGGCAATTCTCGTGGACGTATTTCACCCGGTCGGGCCGATAGGGGTCCGGCTTCAGGGCGAACTGGTTGCTGCTCAGCGGGGCCAGGCGGCGGCAGCGGGGGCAGAGCATCCACCGGGGGAACGGGGCCACCGGCACCCCCACGTACGACTGCTCCTCGAACGGGTTCGTGCGGTCCGTGTCGGGCACGATCGGCGGGGAACGGAGGGCGTTGACCTGCGCCCCGAGGACGTTGCGCATCGACGCCAGGAGCCGCTCCTCGGTCAACTCTCGGAAGTCGCTGATGGGCCAGTCTTCCAGCCCCATGACCATGACCGAGAGATGCGGCAGATCGACGACCGAGCCGACTCCGAACGTCGTGAGCATCTGGCTGGGCCGAAGTTCGCCGACCCGTGGCTTGTCACGCCCCTTGTTCATCGGCAACCTCCCCGTCGCCCTGGGCCACGTTCATGAAGTCGGCCTCGTCGTCCAGGTTGTGATCGTCCAGGATCAGGAAGGAGGTCGGCTCGACCTCCCGGAGCGAGTTCAGGCAGGTGTACTCGTCCCACGCCTCGATCCCCGGTTTTTGCAGCAGGCCGACCGTCTCGCTGTCCTTCTTGCCCTCGTAGCCGAGCCGACTGCCGCCGGAGAGCCGCAAGGCCCGCTTCTGCCAGTGGTCCACCTTCTGCCTCAGTTCCGCCTCGACCTTCGTGGCCACCTCGTTGCCGCCCACGAGCCTCGCCCGTCGCACGATCCAGTCGATCGCCTCCTGGACGAACGGGTGTGTCGAGTCGGTCGCCATCCGCATCGCCGCCTCGTTCTTGTTGAACTCGAAGCCCCGCAGCCGGACGAGCGAGACTAAGAGGGCGGAAAGCCCCCGGTAGATCGACCCCTCGGAGAAGGGCGTGACCGAAAGGGCCTCGACGTGCTGGTAGAACGTGGCGTGGTAGTGCTCGAAGGTCTCGAAGTGGCTCAGGTCTCTCGGTCGAGCCCAGTTGTAGACCGTGACGACCAGGCCGGGGAACTTCCGCCCGACCCGGCTGGTGGCCTGGATGTACTCGGAGGTCGTCTTGGGCTGGCCGCTGCACACCATCAGCCCCAGCCTCGGCACGTCCACGCCGACGGAGATCATGTTCGTCGCCAGCAGCACGTCGAGCGGGCGGGGCTTCAGGTCCGTGGGGCGGGTGTGCGTCCGCCCGGCCTCCTTCCGTTTCTCCTCCATCGCCGGGTCGAAGACGTTCTCCAGCCGGTCCAGCGTCTCGGGGATCGCCGCCGAGCCGAGCCGGGAGGTCAACTCCTTCACCGAGTCGGGCGAGTACAGGATGCGCTTGGCGAGGCCCCACTCGGCCATCTTGCCCAGGCGGGTCCGCACGTCGTCATCGACCATCCGCCGCATGCCGCCGAGTTCCCGCAGGCTGTTGAAGTAGCCCACCAGGGTCATCCACGAGTCGGAGGCTTCCCCGTGCTCGTCGAAGAGGACCTGGGCCGCCGAGAGCATCGTCACGTAGGTGCGGATCAGGCAGTTCCGCAAGTTGCGTCCGGGGGCGCAGATCCCGATGTACTTCCGGCCCGGCGTGGCCTCGGTCGAGGGGCGTTGGAGCGAGAAGAAGTTGTCCCGCACGTCCAGGCCGTTGGGCGGGAAGACGCTGGTGTCCCGCATGAACAAGGCGTGGACCTGATCCCTGGCCTGGCGGATCGTCGCCGTCGAGGCAATCAGCTTGGGCCGGACGACCTTGCCGCCGACCTTCCACGAGCAGAGGCGGTCGATGGCCGTCTCGTAGAGGCCCACCAGCGTCCCGAGCGGGCCGCTGATCAAGTGCAACTCGTCCTGGATGATCAGGTCCGGGGGCCGCAGCGTATTGGCCGGGACCGTGCGGGCGGGAGGGAACTTGCCGTCCTTGCTCTTCGGGTGGCTCCCGGCGTCGTCGATCTCAGGAGACCGGAACCCGTGCCGCTCGCAGAGGCCGTCCACCTGGCCGAAGAGCATCTCGACCTCGCCCTTCCACGGCATCTGGGCGAACTTGTCCACCGTGGCGATCAGCAGGCAGGGCAGCCGCCGGTAAATCTCCTCATCGACGACCAGGATCGGCAGGCCCTCGTCGGGGGACTGCCGCCGGCTGAAGGCGCACTGGCCGAACTTGTCGCCGCAGTAGACGAAGGTGCGGCCCCGCCCCTTGCTGGCGGTCTCGATGTGGTAGCAGCGGGGCGTGAAGTCGATCTTCGAGCCGCACCAGGGGCAGTTGGTCAACTGGTGGGGCGACCCGCTTCCGCCGACGGCCCCGTGCCGCTTCTTGTCGGCGCTGCCGGTGGCGGTCTTGAGCGCCTCCTCGCCGTGGGCCGTGCGGTTCGGGGTCGAGGCCGAGCCGACCCAGAGCCCGATGCGGAACGGCGTCGTGCCCCAGCGGTGGTCGCCCCGTGCCTCGGCCTGGTGGCGGATGACCTCGCAGGCGCAGATCAGGGTCGTCGCCCGCTGGAACTGCTGGAGGGTCAGCAGCCGCAGGGTGTACCGCATCAGGACGGCGATCCCGTCCTCGCCCGAGCGGCCCTCCACGACCCCCTGGAGGCGGCGGATGGCGACGGTGAAGGCCGTCAGGCCGAGGTAGGCTTCGGTCTTGCCGCCGCCGGTCGGGAACCAGAGGAGGTCGGCCACGGCGTCGGGGCTCTCGGCCCGGTCGGGGTGGTCGAGCCGGGAGAGGCCGGGGAGGTTCAGCAGGATGAACGCCAACTGGAAGGGATACCAGGAGCGGTTCTTCGGGACGTCCACGTCGTTGTAGTCGATGTCCCGGCCTCGCCGGACGCCCTCGGAGAAGAGCGAGCGGGTCCGCTGGAGCCACATGGCCTGGTTCATGAACCGGAAGGCGTCGGCCACCTGCGGGTCGGACACCAGCAGGTCGAGCCCCTCCTCGATCCGCCTGAGCGTCTTCTCGCACCGCTCGATGGCCGTCCTCGCCACCGACTTGAAGTGGTCGAGGTTCTCGGCGGGGTCATCGATCCTCGCCTTCTCCAGCCTGATCCACTCCCGGTAGGCGAAGACCAGCGGCTCCAGCCTGGCACGGAGCCCGGCCTGGGGCGTCTCGTGCAGGAGCTTCATGTCCAGGACGAGCCCGTCCAGCTTGGCGAATGCGGGGTTCCGGTCGGCATCCTCGACGGTCGGCGGGGTGGTCTTGGGGATCTCGTAGCTGGGGATGGCCCTGGTCGTGATCCGGGAGGCCCGGTTGGGGTCCGCCGGGTCCAGGTCGGCGTGGACCGCCGTGCCGTGGCCGACGGCAAACTCGACGTGGCGACGATAGATCATCGCCAGCATGTCAGCCTCCTGCTTGTACGCCTCGTCGGTGCCGTCCAGGTCGATCCGGGCGAACCGCTTGTGGAAGACCGGCGAGCCGTCGGGGGCCTCGACCGCCAGTTCGCACTGGAACATCCAGGTGCGTTCCCGGTTGGGCGGCGGCGGCTCGACCCCCTCGTTGACCAGGAAGAGGGTGACGCTCCAGTGGTCGGTGCGGCGGCGGATCAGCCCCCGGACCTTGGCGTCGGGGAACGCCTCGTCTGCAACGATGGGGCCGACCGGCCCGGCCTCCAGCGGGACCTCGTGGGACGTGCCGCAGGGCTGGCGCTTCCAGACCCGCTTCGGGGTCCCGGTCTTGGGGTTGGTCTCGAAGGCGCTGGGGGCCTTGTCGTAGCGGCCCCAGCGGGGCGTAACCTTCAGGGAGGGGACGTCGAGCGGGACGCAGAATGAGAGGCCCAGCGACGAGGGGAAGACGGCCTTGGACAGCGAGGGCGTCCGCTCGGTCGGGCCGTCGTCGCCCCCGAGGTTGCCCCGCCCGGACCCCTCGACCGCCATGTCGTCGCCGGGCGGTAGGTCGCCTTCCTGCGTGTCGTCATCCTCGGCGGGCGGGGCGGCGGGGCGGTCGAACAGGGGCGGGGCCTCGCCCTCGGCCCGCTGGCGTGGGGCGAGGATGCCGACGAGGTAGCGGTCCCGTATGCGTCCGGGGACCTCTTCCTCCTCCCCCTGGACGGGTCCACGGAGTTCCCGGACCGCCATTTCCTCCAGCAGGTTCCGGAGTTCGAGGGAGGAGGGGACGGCTTGTTTAAGGGCCGTTTGAGCCATGTCCTCGCAGCCTTGCTTCATTAAACCCGTGAATAAAATCGATCGATGATCCGTCGTCATCTCGCCCAGCGAATCGTGACGCCAGGGATCTTCCCGTGATCTAGGTCGCATTTGTCCAAGCCGAGCGTCCCAACCTCGTCAGCGTCGAGACTTTGCCCTATATCACGCTTTTTTATAAGTATATCAATACGACCAAGCCAAATCCTCTTCGCATCCGGATGGTCGCTCCAGGGTTGGACCCTGGCGAAGCAAGCGGCCCCGAGCACGGCCCGGCAAATCGCCTTCAGCCGTGAGTAACGATCGACCAAAGAGTCTCTCGACGACTCAGACAGATTCCCTCGCTCACCACGATGCACATATCCACTACGCATGTCATAGCTTTGGCGAACGAATCGGTCGACCTCGTCGAAGTCCTTCCCCAGCGCCATATGTGACACCATTGCGGCACGTCCTGCGAGTGCGGCAGTGAGCGACTCGCCCGATTCGCCCCCGAGGAGCAGATCGAGCGCAAAGACGGAATGGAGGAGCGCTTCCTCAATGCGCCCGTCATCTTCAAAGTTCCTCGCCGTGTAGAGGTACTCTGCGAAGAGTTGGATGGTGCCGTCCAGCCCCTTCGTGCCCCACTCCGAGATCCTCAAGCCAGCCTCGATCTCTGCACGCCCTTTCGCCAGCTCCCCTGGCGAGGTGACGTGCATCGTGGGAATCCCCCCCGTGGGGACGACCCATCCGACACCACGTTGCTGAGTCGTGAACACGGCGATCCAGTCCATGAAGGCATCGGCTTTCCGCAAAAAATCGGAGGGGATCGTGCCGAGCCCTGCCGCCCCGTAGATTGCCTGCTGCTGATCGAGATCAGTGAGGAATCGCCGTCGCTCCGCATCCGAGAGGAGACCGAAGTAATCGTCAAGCAGCCTGTAGGCCAGCGAAGAAGGCGACGTCAACACAGGGAACCGCTTGATTGCACGGAAGTTCGCAAATCTGATGGTGCGATCATCACGCCGGAGGGCCAGACGGCCTCGAAATTCATCCCCATACCGTTGCGCAAAGTCGCTGCCTGCCCTCTCCGAGCGGTGCCGGAGCAGGTCCGAATCCATTACGCCGAATTCGAAGTCTCCGAAATTGTATTTCTCGGGCTCAGTCCAAGGGGTTTTCAACACGGCCCATTGGGTGACTCTCGTCTCGCCGATCTTCTCAAGGATCTGGTTCAACGAATCGAGCGTACCGTCCCGAGACTCTCGTCTTAATGCGGCGAAGGCCAGGATTATCGAGCCAAAGGCTCGTCTGCCGGGGGTCTTCGGCTCGACGTGTGCGTGACCTGCACGATGGAGCGACTCGGCGACCTTCTCCACGAGTCCGTTCAGCCTGACCGGCACTCCCTCCGACTGCTTCAGAACGACCTCCGTGAGGTCGGCGAAGAACGTCCCATCCGCCTCTCGCCGTTGGCTCTTATCGCAGATAACGAGATGCTCTCCTGAGGGGGGAAGCTCTTTCACCTCCTCCAAGCTCAACGCCGCAAGCGAATCCCTGAGGTTCGGATGATCGGGAATCATAACAACCCTTTTGATGCACAACGGACCGCCGGATTGGAGGAAGAGTCGGTATGGCCGGGGTCTGGCAGAGGATATCAACTACGTTATGGCTTCTTCGTCGGCGGAAGCGCTAACACCACATAGCGACCTGGATTCTTCCCTGATACGATAGGGGACTTTGTCCTCATCGCCGCAGACAGGTCTTCGATGTCCCTCGACGGTCATCTCCTCCTGCGAGGCCAGTGTTGGGATTGCCGGCGTGGGACATATCTGCGGCATGATAGTCCCTCAACTCGCTTCGCCGGATACGCCGCCGTCCGCACTTCTTGGGCTGCTGCGATACGCCTGGCGGGGGTGATTGGGCGTTTCCGGGTACTTGAGCCGCAGTTGCCCTTCCTGCGCCATGGGCCGGAGCGTCCAACGCTGGAGGCCGCCGGGCTCCCGGCCCAGGAGGGTGGCAAGCTGGCGGAAGGTCAAGTAACGATCCTCGCAAAGCCGCAGGACGATCGGTCGCATCTCGTCGGGCTTGAGGCGGGGGCTGAGGCGGGCGGGCTCGGCGATGGCCAGCAGGGCGGGGTCGTGCTCCGGGTCTATGGCCGGAGCTTCCTCTCCCTTATGACCGGACCCCTCCGTCTTATGACCGGAGTTCGGCCCCCTGTGACCGGACCTCGCCTCGGCTGTAGCCGGAGTGATGAATGCGACCAGCGGCCCGGCTAGCTGGTACGTGGCAGCCCGACCATAGCCGTCCTTGTCGAGAAGCCCTTTGGAGACGAGGGTTTGCAGCAGCTTCGTGATGTCGGTCGTGTGGCGGTCGGAGAACTGCCGGAGCCGGAAGTTCGTCACCTCCCCCTCGACGTCCGCCGTGACGAGCGCCTGGACCTCCTCGGGGCCCAGACCGCCGAATTTCGCCCCTAGCAGCCGATGCAGCTTATCGAGGGACGCAGGGGGCAGCAGGCTGACCATCGGCAGGACCACGCTGACCCGTTCCGGCCTCGTCGTCTCCCGGATCAGGGGCAGCCGCCACTTCTGGGAGGCCCAGCCCTGGCGGATCTTGTCGATCCCCGACCCGGCCTTCTCGCCGCCGCCGATCTGCTGGAACATCAACTGGAGCGACTTGTTCCGGCACTCGCTGATCCCGCCCCGGAAGAGTTGCTCGACCGGGAGCAACAGCGATCCGGGGTTGGACAGCGTGATCCGGTCCCGGTACTTCTCTATCACGATCCCACCCTTGCCCCGGTAGTCGGCGTGGATCAGGGCGTTGACCAGCGCCTCCCGGATCGCCTCGTGGACGATGGTCTCGTCCTTGCGGAACATGTCGGGCCGGAGTTGGAACGGCACCTTGAGGTCGGCGAACAGGCGGGAGAGGACTCGCTGGTAGAACTGGAACAGGTTCGCCGTCCACGTCCCGTCGCCCGTGAGGCGGTCCGTCCAGCGGACCTCGGGGTCGTCGGAGAGCCGCTCTCGGTAATCGACGTGGTACTGCGGGATCGCCGAGTGGTCCCGGATCGCCTCGTCCTTGCCGAACATCAGCAGCCCGGCGACGGTGAGCCCGTGCTGGCCCGTGGGCCGGTCGGTCCGCCAGCCGCCGAGCTTCTCCAGCAGGCCCCGCCCGTCGAGGGCGAGCCAGGGGTGGGCCGGGGCACGGGCCGAGAAGCGGTTGCGGTACTGGTTCAGGCTTTCGGGATCGAGGTCGTCCATCCCGAAGTGTTCGAGGATCTCGCCGTCCGCCGGGTCCTCGGCCTGGTCGGCGAGCATCCGCCCCACCTCGTCGTGGGAGCAGCGGTAGTCGCCCTCCTGGTAGCGCCGGAAGGTCCCCTCGATCGGGTTCTGGCCGACGTAGACCGGGCGTTGACGCCGGGTGGCCCTGGGGATTCGGACGACGATGACCGACTGGCCGTCGATCGTCTCGATCGTCACGTCGTCGTTCGAGAGCAGGTTGATGCTGACCTTGCCCCGGTTGTTGGCGAGGTTCCAGAAGTCCTGCTTCATCTTCAAAGCGTCGGGCACGCCCTCGACGGCGAACCGACCGTCCTTCTGGGCGACCCCGAGGACGATGACGCCGCCGTCGGTGTTGGCCATCGCACTGTAGGTGTCCCAGACGCTCCCCGGCAGGCCGCCCCTGGCCGCCTTGAACTCCCAGTCCTTCTCCTCGCCCAGGCTGAGGGCGGCGAGGATGGCGCTGGTGTCCATCAGCCGTCCTCCTCGCCGAAGAGGCTCGGCTCGGAGGCCGCCTTCCCCCTCGGCTTCCGGGGAGCCTTGGCGGGCTTGCCCTTCTTCTTGTCGTGGAGGCCCTGGGCGACCTCCTCGGCGTATCGCTCGTGGTTGAGCTTCAGGAGGCGGGCGAGGACCTCTCGGCGGGCCGACTCGCCGATGGTGAACCGGGTGCCCCGCCTGGTCTCGTGGAAGCCGTGGCCGAGGTCGAGGTCGGACCAGCCGTAGGCAGCGGCGACGGCCCGGTCCATCTCAACGTGGAGGTCACGGAGCGCCTGAATGTCGGCGGCGGTTTCGTCGGGGTCGTGGAAGCGGTTGTAGGTCTTGGTCAGGCCCTCCCGGCGGGAGAGTAGGATCTGCCGGCGGTGGCTGTGGTAGGCTTCGCCGATCGAAGCGAGAAGCGAGTAAGAACCAGTTGGAAAGGGGAAAGTCTCAAAGCAGTCGGAAGGCGTGTAGCGCATCCGGGTCTCAAGGGTGGACCCGCAGGAACGGGACCATTCTTCATGGAGAGTGCTTTGAGTTATTGAAAGTTCCGAATCCGAGTCGCAGGCGATGACACCGAGAGCGTGCGAGAAAACTTGATCGATATTCTGCCAAGAGGTGATCATGTGCTTGGACACGAGAGGGACAGCTAAAACTCGCTCCATCCCGGCGATGGTCCGGTAGAGTTCCACCCCCTTGCGTCCGTACTGCCACCAAAATCTGGCATACCCCTGTGCTGACGAATCTTTCTTCTGTCCGAGCTTGTCACGCTCCGGTTTTACCCTTTCTTGGACAATCGCCAAACAATCGGGAAAGTCCGCCGCTACTGGCCCTGTGTGGGCGTCGGGGGCTGTCTCCCGACTTAAAGGCCAGTCAAAGAAGTTGATCACCCACCGGCTGGCGGACTGGTCGGTGCGGGAGTTGAGGTCCTCGCCGTTGAGGTAGGGGAACAGGACGTCCTTATTGCGGGAGTCCTTGTCGATCAGCCGCTGGGCCTCGTCCGGCTCGATCACGAAGCCCATGCCCAGGACGATTGAGCCCTGGAACGACTTCCCGGCATTGGCGACGAGGCGATGGGGTGGGCCGGAGACCGTACCCGTCTCGGTGAGGAACGGCGAGATGCCCGACACCGGCTTGTCGTCGAGGAAGTACGGCGTACTCCAGCGTCCTCGCCGGAGCCAGACGTGGGCGACTTCGAGGCTGGCCACGCCCGGCCAGGGGCGGCTGGAGACGGCTTGGGGGATGACGAAGCCGTACGTCGTCAACTGGTCGAGACCGACCTCTCGGGTGTCCCCCTGGGCGATCGTGTTCGTCGCCAGGAAGCCGAAGTGCCCCCCCTCCCGGAGCAGCGAAGCCCCACGAAGTGTGAAGTATGCGCACAGGTCGGCATTGCCACGCTTCCCCCCAGCGAGGTGCTGAACCAGGAAATCCCGGTAGTCGGTCCCCAAGTTCCCGGTGATCTTCTTTCCGCCCATGAACGGCGGGTTGCAGACAAAGGCATCGAACCCCCCCCGGTCCATGAATACTTCGGGGAACTCCAACGCCCAGTGGAACCGGCCCTCGATCACTGCCTTCCGCAGCCGCCCTTTCGCCTCCGCTTCCAGTTGCACGACCGGCAGGTCCTTGAACTTGTACTCGACCTCGGCCAGCATCCCATTCAGGGCCGACTCTAACTCGCTGGCGTTCTTCGCCTCCCAGGTCGCCGCCAGCAGCATGTCGGCGGCGTAGGTGAGCCGCATCCTCTGATCCTCGACGTTGGCGAACATCAGCGTCTTCCGCTCGATGTCCTGCGGCGTGTTCGAGGGCACCGTCTCGATTTGCCTGCGGAGCAGCATCGTGGCGTTGAGTCGCCTCTCGATCTGCTGCCGCTGCTGCTCCATCAGCGGGCGGACCTTGGCGTTCTCCGACATCGAGAAACGGAGCAACTGGTCGATGCTGCTGAGGCCCACCAGCGAGTCGCCGCACCGGATGGCGTGGTCGAGGAACGTGAACGGCTTGTCCTTCGCCAGCGTCAGCAGCCAGAGCGACAGCTTCGCCATCTCGACGGCCAGCGGGTTCTTGTCCACACCGTACGGGCACCGCTCGGCCACCAGCCGCCGGGCGTAGAGCACCCGCTCCTGGCGGTCAAGGGGGATGAGTTGCTCGTCGGGCAGCCCCTTCGAGACCTCGCCGTAGGGCGTGATTCGGGGCGTGCCTTCGACCCGCCGCTCGGCCTCCTCCCACGCTTCGAGCAGCCGCAGCGACAGGTAGGTGCAGACCTGGACCAGGAACGCCCCGCTCCCGCACGCCATGTCGCAGATTTTCAGGTCGAGCAGGTCGGCCGCCGACTTCAGCCGCCACTGGTCCCGTGGCGTCCCCTCGGCAGGCCCGACGTAGACCAGGGGCTCCAGCGTGTGGCGGACGATCGGCTCGGTCAGGCTCTCGGGCGTGTAGTGCGTGCCGCTCGACCGCCGGTCGGTCCCCGCCGTGACGTAGACGCCGCCCGACGGGATCACCACCGGGTAGTCGAACGTGTCGAGCCGCACCAGCCCGGCGAACGGCCTGGCCCGCTCCCAGAGCCGCTCGTCCCCCTGGCAGGCCGTGCGGAACCGGCTGAGGGCCTGATCGTCGAGCTTCGAGGCCAGAAGCCGCTTCACCGTGGCGACTGACGACCGCCCCGTCTCGTCCTTGACGAACTTCAGCAGGTCGTCCTCGCCCTTCGCCGCCAGGGTCTCCAGACGGGCCAGCGGCACCTCCGGCTCGGAATCCCGAGACCCGCTCAGACCCAGCACCGGCTCGGTCGCCCGGACCGCCGTGTGGTCCAGGAGGCCCTCGTAGACGTGGCCGATCTGCGTGATCTGGAGCGCCCGGAAGCTCAGCTTGCGGGGCGTGGCCGGCCCCCCGCCCGGCAGCTTGACCTGGAGCACCTGAAGGGCCTCCAGGAGGTGCAGGACCGTCCGGTTATCGACCGGGAGCGGCTGGCCGAGGGTGTCCTGCCATCTCGTCCCGGCGGGCCGCCCTTCGAGGAATGGGAACCGATCCGGGTCGAACAGCTTGCCCTTGTAGGCGGGGATCTTCAGCCGGTCGTGCCGCACGCCCGAGTACACCGCCCGGAACGTCGTCAGCAGGCGGCTCCAGGCATCGTGGCGGCGCTCCAGGACCTCCTCGCCGAAGTCGGCGGCCGTGCCCCGCAACTGCTCCCGCAGGGTCGAGACGGCGTAGTTCCTGTCGTAAAGTTCGTCGCCCAGGAGGAGCAGGTCCCGCTCTTCGGCGCAGAACAGGAACACCAGCCGCATCATCACCGTCAGGGCGGCCTCATACAGCACCGGCTCGGGCACGCCCTTCAGCAGCGACCCGCCGCTGTCCCGGTTCGCCTTGTCGATCGACGAGACGAGCACCTCGACCGCCCGCCGCACCTGATAGCCAAGCTGGTCGGTGACTTCCTGCTGGTCCTGGGCGCTCTGGGCCAGCAGCCGTTCGAGCGTCTCCTCCTCGGGCACGCCGAAAAACCGATGCAGGCCGAGTAAGGTGCGGAACGCCTGGAGCGTCTTCGGCTCCTCCAGCCAGAGCGGTGCGAACCACGAGGCGTACCCGGTCGTCTCGCCCTTCGGGGCGTCGACCAGCATCCACTGGTCGCCGTTCGTGACCAGCCCCAGCCGCACGCCCGTGTCGTGCAGCAGTTGCATCATCCGGGTGTCCGGCGAGGCCGCCCACGGCTTCCCCTCGACCACCCGCCCCAATTTCTGCTTCAGCGGATACGTCTGGATCAGCAGCCTGGCCCGGCTGCCATCCGGCTCCATGACGGCCTTGTCGGGTCGCAATGTCTCGCCGTGCTCGGGCAGGTCGGCCTTGAGCGTCTGCGGAATGTCCTGCCCCTCGACCAGCACGTCGCCCAGGTCGAGCGTATTTCGCAGCACCCAGTCGATCCACTGCCGGTGGATCGCCCGGTCCGGTCGGTCGCCGTTCTGGTCCTGGTCCCACTCCTCGTGGACCTGCCGCAACGCCTTGGTGTGCTCGGGATCGTGAGCCTCCATCCCTTGGGGGAAGCGCTGCACGAGCACCGGCAGGCTCAGGAACGGCCCCGAGACCTCGATGAGCGACAGCCACTCGGCGTGCTGCTTGGCGATGGACATGGCGGCCTACTTAACAGTGCAATCGTTGAATTTTGGATGATCCACAGTGCCCGATATTAGCCGAGCAGCTTTTTTAGGGTTTGATTGAACGCATGCATATTGCTCGTCATCTCAAGGTCTTGAAGTGATCCTGAAGCGTTCGGAGGCAAACTGGGAGGTGGATAAAAATTGCCGATGCCACTTGCAGAGACATGATCCCAAAATGCAGGTGGCACGCCACTTTCCGTCCGTCCAGCCCAGTCGCCGTGGTGAACGAAAACACCACTTTCACTCGCCACCCCGTTGTCGAACACCATCCCGAAGGGTTCTTGATCAATGGCTGACGCCTTCTCGTCAATTCTCTGAGCGTTGACGACGAGATAGGTCATCCCATTGGCATCGCCAGATCCCATAATGACGGCGTGGTCAAGTTTGGAACGAAAGGATGCTGGGAAGACAGAGGGAATCTGCTCTTGCGGAATAACCCTGTACCAGGGCTCAGATTCGTCCGCAGGGCATAAACGCTTCAATTCCTGCGCTTTATCCCTCGACAGGAGAACGAAACTAGGTTTATTAGGCATGATTAACCCTCTCGAAGTCGTTCCGGCACCAAGAACGTCACCGCCACCGGGAACATCCGGGCCTGCGGATCGGCGAACCGAGCCCGGATCGCCGCCGTCTCCCGCTCGATCTCGGCGGGGATCTGCTTCACCCGGTCCCGCAGGAAGTCCTTGTCACGCTCGAACTGGTCCCGCTCCGGGTCGCTGAACAGTTCAAGTTGCTGGTACTCCGGGTCGCCGAGTTTGGCCTCGATCCGCCGCTTCAACTCCAGCAGGATCGACTCGATGTCCCCGGCCTCCTTGGCGGCCCGTTCGAGCAGCCGCTTCTCCAAACCTTTGGAGCGGTCGCTCATGCGGGCGGTCAGGGCCTGCTGGAGCGACGGAGCGAGGTCGGCCCAGAGCTTGAGGAACCGCCTCTTCGTCGCCTCCGAGGGCTCTTCGTCGGTCGCCGCCGACAGCGCCTCGGACACCTGGCCCACGTTCATCCGGCTGAACCGGCCCTCCTTCAGGTAGCCGCCCGCCGTGATGATCTCCTCGTGGAGCCGCTGGCTGTCGCCGCCGATGACAACCAGGCGGGCGTGGGCGATCACCGCCGGGGTCGGCAGGGCGGCGTCGGGGACGACACGGGCCTCGGTCCGGTGCATCTTCTTGCGACCGGCGTCCGACCACACCTCTGCCCGCAGGAGCCGCAGGCACATCTGGACCAGCCGGTGGTTCAGGTGGACCAGAACCACGCCGTCCCGCCCGTTCGACGCCGCAGGGTCGAAGGTGATCGGGCGGATCTCCTTCGTGTGCGGGTGCTCCAGCCCCTCTCTGCTGGCCTCCCAGCTTCCCCGCAGGGCGGGCAGCCGGAAGATCGGCCTGTCGCCCGAGTTCTTGACAGGGATCAAGGGGGGCTGCTGGGCGAGCTTCAGGCCCACCTCGACGACCTTCTGGACATTGGCGGGCGAGAGCCGCAGTTCCTTCTGCGTCTCTCGGTACTGCTCCAGGAGGGCCTGGATGTGCTTGGCGAGGTCCCTCTCGAACTTGAGCATCTTGCGGACGGGCTCGGAGCCCCGCTCGGCGGTGTCGGTGCGGGCCAGGCTGTAGCCCCGGCCCAGCATCGCCATCTCCACGTCGTCGGCCAGGACTTGCCCGACGCTGCCCAGGTCCTCCCGGATCTTCTCCACCTTCTGGGCGACCCGCATCAGGAATTCCAGGTCGGCTTCGAGGTCGCCGGCGGGGACCTCGAACGCCCGGCCCTGGCGCTCCCGGTAGCCCTTCGAGACGAAGTGGAAGACCCGCACCCGGTCGGACTTCTGGCCGTGCCGGTCGATCCGCCCGTTCCGCTGCTCCATTCGGTTCGGGTTCCACGGGATCTCGTAGTGGACGAGCTTCGAGCAGAAGTTCTGGAGGTCCAGGCCCTCCGAGGCGGCGTCGGTCGCCAGCAGGATGCGCACGGGGCTCTGCTCGGGCGAGGACTGGAACGCCGCCTTGACCGCTTCACGAGCCTTCGAGTCCATCCCGCCGTACATGGACGTCATGCGGTCCTGCCCGGCGAACCCCTCCGAGGCCATGACCTCCGAAAGCCACTTCTGCGTGGCCCGGTACTCGGTGAAGAGGATGACCCGCTCGTCGGTCCACCGGCCGTCCGGGCGGATGTGCTCCTTCAGCCAGGCGATCAACTGGCGGGCCTTCGAGTCGTTCTGGGAGCAGGCCCGTTCCGCCCAGTCCCGCATCCGCTTGATCAGGGACAGTTCCTCGTCGCTCGGCTCCGAGAACAGCCGGGTGGCGGCCTCGACGGCATCGCCGGTCGCCTCGTCGTACTCCTCGTCGTCGGCGTAGTCCTCGTCGATCCGGTCGATCTCCCGCTTGAGGATGCCGACCGTCGGCTTCATGCTCGCCCGTTTCGTCGCCGTCCGCAGGGATGCCTCGTGCTTGTTCAGCGTCGTGAGGAACGCCGCCGGGCTGGAGAACAGCCGCTTCTTGAGCGTCTTGAGCACGAAGTCGGTCGCCATCGACTCGGCGTCGTCCTGAGCCCGCTTGGATCGTAAGGCGGCGTAGAGCTTGAGGACGCCGTGGATCGCCTTCTCCTCGTCCGTGTAGGGGACCTCCAGCGGCTCCAGCGACCTCTTGGGGAACCGTGGCGAGCCGTCCCAGCGGGGAGGCAACTCCGACTTCATCCGCCGCACCATCACGGCGTCGAGTTGCTTCCGGTCGAGCGGCGTGCTGCGGGCGAACCGCTGGTCGTCGAGCAGTTCCAGCAGGGCCGAGAAGCTCTCGGGGTAGCCGTTGTGGGGCGTGGCCGTCAGGAAGAGCTTGTGCTCGAAATGCGGGGCCAAAAGCCGCAGGGCCTTGGTGCGGAGCGAGTCGGTGGCGTACTTGCCCCGGCCCGACGGGGCGCAGTTGTGGGCCTCATCCACGATCAGCAGGTCGAACTTGCGGGGATAGAGCGGGTCGTTCGGGCCTGGCAGGATCTCCCGGAACATCCGCAGAGGCCGCTCCCGCTTGAGGAAGTCGATGGAGGTGATCAGGCGGGGGAAGTGGTTCCACGGGTTGACGTGGATGCCCCGCTCCCGCCGCAATTCCCTCATGAGTTCGCCGCCGACGATGCGGAAGTCGAGCCCGAACTTGTCCCGCATCTGCTCCTTCCACTGGACCTGGAGCGACGACGGGCAGACGATCAGGACCTTCCTGGCCCGGTGGCGGATGATCAGTTCCAGGGCGACCATCCCGGCCTCGATGGTCTTGCCCAGGCCCACGTCGTCGGCCACGAGGAGGTTGACCCGAGGCATCTGAATGGCCCGGACCACCGGGTCAAGCTGGTAGTCCTCGATGTCGATGCCCGAGCGGAACGGGGCCTGGATGTTGCGGACGTCCGCCGAGGAGGAGGCACCCCAGCGGACGGCATCGAGGAAGGCGTTCAACTGGTCGGGCGGGTCGAAGCCGGTGGGCTCGGGCAGGGCGACGTCCTCGTTGATCCGGGTGCCCGGCTCCAATTCCCAGACGACCCGGATCTCCTCGCCGAGGCCGTCGTCCTCGACGGACGCCAGCGACACGAGGGTCTGGCCGCCGCCGAGGGCGTCCAGGCCGCCCGCCGGGAGGGTGCTCGGGGCGACCTCGTTGACGATCCAGTTGCGGGACCGGACGCTGACGAGTTGGCCCTGTTCGGGGGCCGTGGTCGGGGTGGTGGCCATCGGTCCCCTCCGAGCTTTCGGCTTTTGTGTTGGGTCGGCACCGACCTAATTGAATGAGTGATTGTGGCTGAAATAGCGTAACCTGCCAGAGTGAGCCTTTCAACTTGGTAGACCGGGCGATAAGTCGTCGCATGCCACGGCTTCGATTCAACCGAGGAGCGAGCAAGCCTGTAGACCGATGCGACCGAGATTTCCAGTTTGGCGGCGATCATCTTGGGCGGCTCGCCCTGCCGCCGAAGTTCCCGGACCTTATCGCCCTTGGCCCTGCCCATGTGGTTCTTGGGGGGACGGACCCAGGGGGCGTCCCCGGACGCCGTGAACACCACCGACAGCTTCCGCTCCAGACGACGTAAAGCCTTGAAATGCTTCTTACGGACCGGGTCGGTGTATCGACGAAGGTTCTCGTCCTTGCTCTGGTGCTTGTGGGCGAGGTGCAACAGGGCGACCTCCTCGCCAACCAACTGCCGCACCATGTCGGCCGAGGTGTCCCGGAGCGAGTTGAAGGGGAGCATCGGGAAGTCGGGGTGGTCCACCCGGACCCTCCTCAAAAGGTCGGCCCAGAGTCCGGGGATCGCTTTAGCTCGGTTGCCGCCCTTGGTCTTCCGCCAGTAGGGCTGGCCTTTCTCGGTGAGCAGCAGGATGTCGTCCTCGACCTTCTGCCTCCGATCCGAAGCCCACCACAGGCCGTCGGCGGTCTGCCCCCAGAGGAGGTGGATCGAGATGGTCTTCTTCTTGTTGCGGATGCGGCGGATGTGGGGCGATTTGCCGTCGAGATGGAGGTGTCTGATCCTGAGGCGGCCGGCCTGGTCGGCCCCGTAGGGGCAATTGAGGCCCAGGAGCAGGAAGGTCTGCTCGATCGGCGTGGCCTACTTGTTCAGCTTGACGGCCCAGACCGGGACGTCCTGGGCCTCCTCGATGTCGTCGTCGAGTTCACGGGGCGGGCGGCGGATGAGGTCGTACTCCTCGGGCTTCCGCCACTGAAATTCGCCGGCCTGGTGCAGCCAGCGGAAGAACCGCCCGAGTTCTCCGATGTAGTCGGTGCAGGACTTCTTCGCCATCGGCGTGTCGTACCGCTTCGAGGGCGGGCGACGTGGACCGGCTGGAGCGTGAGCGTCCTGGTGTCGGTCCGATATCCTGCCTGGGCGAGCGAGTCGGCCTCAATTTCACGTATCTCAGCAAGATCGAGAACGGCAAGCTCGACTTCGCCGGGTATCCCAGCGAGGGGACGATCCTGAAGCTCGCCGAGGCTTTGGGGGAGGACCCCGACGAACTCCTGCTGCTGGCCGAGAAGATCCCCGAGTCGATCAAGAGGCGGGTGATCGAGCGCCCCGATGCGTTCCGGGTCCTCGCCGGGCTCGACGATCAGACGCTCGACCGGCTGATCAAGCAGATCGGTTGATCGTGCCTGCCGAAATTCGGCGCTCGTGTAATCATGCCAGGAGACGACTTTATCGGGCAACCTTCTCTCTTGAGGCGTGGTGGAGGAAGGGCGCCTCAAACCCGTCTCGTGAAGGTGTCAGATAAGGTGTCAGATAAGGACGACGCATATTGCCGTAAGTCCTTTATTTTCAAGAGATCGAGAGACCTCGTTTTGTTCCCGCCGCCTCCACTGACAGCCCCCTCGCGGTTTGCCGCGAGGGGGCTTTTTCGTTGCGCTCATGTCGAGCCACGGGGTCGGTCGACATGGTTTCCGGCCATCGGGGGCGACGGGCATGATCGATTTCTCCAGGCAGCCACGAAAATCTGGAGGCGAGCGGGGGGGCGATTCGATTTCGGGACTTGGCCGCATTCCTCGTCGGAGGTGATTGACGGCTCAAGGGCCATCTTCGATGGGTCGAGGGTGCCCGCCGAGGGATCATGGGCCGATTGGAGGGCGTCGCATGCGGGTGCTGCTCATCGGCGGGACGAACTTCATCGGGCCCGCGCTTACACGGCGGCTGGTCGGGATGGGGCATGAGGTCGCGGTGTTCCACCGGGGCCGGACGCGGGCCGAGCTGCCGGTTGGCGTCGGGCGCATCCTGGGCGACCGGCGCGATCTCGGGTCGCGCGTGGATGAGTTCCGTCGGTTCGCACCGGATGTCGTCGTGGATATGATCGCATTCACCGAAGGCGACGCCTTGGGGCTCGTCGAGACGTTTCGTGCGTTGGCCCGCCGCGCGGTCGTCGTCTCCAGCGGCGACGTGTACCGGGCCTACGGGCGGTTCATCGGGTTCGAGGACGGGCCGATCGAGCCGACGCCGTTGACGGAGGATTCGCCGTCGCGGGAGGTCCTGTTTCCCTTCCGCCCGCGGGCCGAGGGACCGGACGATTTTTTCTTCTCCTACGACAAGATCCCCGTCGAGCGGGTCATCCTGGGCGAGCCGGACCTGCCCGGCACGGTCCTGAGGCTGCCCATGGTCCACGGTCCCGGCGACCCCTATCGACGGCTCTCGGCGTATATCAGGCGGATGGACGACGGGCGGCCGGCGATCGTGCTCGACGAGGCGATGGCCGGATGGAAGTGCCCCCGCGGGTACGTCGAGGACGTGGCGGCGGCGATCGCGACCGCGGTCGTTGACGACCGGGCGGAGCGCCGGGTCTACAACGTCGCCGAGCGGGACTCGCTCACCGAGGCCGGATGGGTCCGCCGGATCGGCGAGGCCGTCGGGTGGCGGGGGAGGATCGTCGCGGCGCCGGTCGGGCGGATCCCGCTCCCTTACCACATGAATCAGGATGTCGACATGGATTCCGGCCGCATCCGTCGAGAGTTGGATTACGCCGAGACGACCCCGCCGGACGAGGCATTGGCCATGACGATCGCCTGGGAGCGGGCCAATCCGCCGACGACCTTGCATGGCCTCGGCCTGCTGGACTACGAGGCCGAGGACGAACTCCTCGGCGAGATCGGGGGTGACCGAGGTCCGGTCGGGCGTCAACTCCTGTGAGGCTCAAGGACGACGAGGGACTGGAGCGGTCGTCGGTCGTCGCCAACTGCCTGATGAACCGGGAGCGTGGCCTCCTCGGTTCCAACGGCTATGACCGCGAACTCGGCTTCAACCCGCTCGACGCGCTGAAAGCGCGTCGAGCGATCGCGGTCCGGTCGCCTGGCTCGATCTCTGCCGCGGCTCGGGCAAGGCCTTGATCGAAGCCGCGCGGATCGCCCGGGAAGAAGGCCTCGACCTGGATATCATCGGCGTCGACCTGGCGGGGATGTTCCGGCCGATCGATCCTGGCATGGAGAGCCCGAGCCTGGTCGAGGCGTCGCTGCGAGGGTGGCAGCCAGGCCGGAGCTTCGACCTCGTCACCTGCGTCCACGCCCTGCACTACGTCGGCGACAAGCTGGGCCTGGTCGCCCGCGCCGGCTCGTGCCTGGCCGAGGACGGCCAGTTCGCGGCGAGCCTCGACGTTCACAGCCTGAAGGCCGCCGACGGGAGATCGATCGGCGGTCGGCTCGCCGCCGACCTTCGCCGGGCCGGGCTGGCATATGACCGTAGGCGGCGGCTGCTGACCGGTCGGGGGCCTCGGACCCTCAACCTTCCCTATCGCTACCTGGGGGCGGACGACCAGGCGGGCCCGAACTACACCGGCCAGCCCGCCGTGGATTCGTACTATGCAATCCCCGAAAGGTCCCGGCGTTGATCCGGCCGCGATAGGCCGATCCCGCGCCCCGGTGGCGGGGCGGGGGATCGCAACGGGAGGCGTCAAACCCCGGCCAGACTCGCTTCCAGGGCGACGGCGCGGGGGAAGAGGATGTTGTTCTCCTTGTGGACGTGGCGGTGCAGGTCGTGCTCGACGGCGGCCAGCCCGGCCATCAGGGCCTGGTAAGTCGTGCAGCCGTCGGGGGGCGTCGCGAAGTCGCCGGTCAACTCCCGCATCCGCGCGATCGCCGCGCCGGCGGAATCGTGCTCGTGCATCATGACCCGGACCGGGTTCTCGACGCTCCCGCAATGGAAGCTGGGAGAACTGGTAGCCGCCTCAAGCTCGCGGATCATCGGGAAGAGGACTTGCTCCTCCTTCGATTGGTGGGAATCCAGCTCCTCTCGGAAGGCCGCGTAGGTCGTCGCGACCTCGCGAAGCTCGGGGTGGCGGTCGGCGTGCGCGTTGACGACCCGGGACAGCAGCTCATGGAGCCTCGGCAGCTCGCGCCGGAGGAGGGCGTGGTGGGTCGACACGATCCGGTCGGCAAGCTCCGTCAGCGGCATGCTCGCGTAATCGGGCTCGTCCTCCGCCGGGGGCGCCGCGTCGTCGGCCGCGATCGCCGCGACCACCTCGCCCACCGCCACGCCCTTGCGCCGGCACGCTTCGTCCAACGCGACCTGCCCATGACAGCAATAATCCAGGCCGAACCGATCGAAGACCGAGGCCCTCGAAATCTTCTCGGCCACCAGTTCGCCGACCGCCCGCGTCGCGTCAATCGCCATCGTTGCCGCCCTCCTCCATCAGCCCCGCGAATCGTCTTCGATCGCCGGGGAAGCCGAGAATCGATAATCTGCACCTCGATATACAGAATAGCGACGCGCGGCGAGAGTTCAAGGCTCGAGCCGCTCAAGGGGTGCGTTCGACCGTCGGCGAATCAGGGATGCGCGGGCCAGGGGATATGGCGCGCGCGACGGGCGACCCCGCACGCCGGTGCGGAGATCGAACGTCGCGGCGCGGCCGCGGTCCATGGTCAATCCCTCGCGGTGTCGGCGGGGCGGACCTCGGCGGGGGCGTGGCCGGTTAGCCGGTCGCCGAGGCGGGCGCGCATGGCGTCGGCCGTTTGCTGGAGGCGCGCGATAATCTCGGGGTGTTGGGCCGCTAGATTGTTCGTCTCGCCGACGTCCGAATCGAGGTCGTAAAGCTCCAGGCCGACGGCGAGCGGCCGGTATTTGCCCGGCGTGCCGCCGCGCCCGGGGGCCTGGCCTAGCATGGTGCGGGTTTCGTGGGGGAACATCAACTTCCATTTGCCCAACCGCATGGCCTGGAGTTCGCCGGCGCCGTAGTAGAAGAAGAGGGCCTCGTGGGGGCTCCGGGCGTCGGGCTCGCCGAACAGGAGCGGGCGGATGTCCAGGCCGTCGATCTGCGGGGCGGGGGGCTCGGCGCCGGCGATCGCGGCGAACGTCGGCAGCAGGTCGATCGTCGCCGCGGGCTGCGGCTGGACGAGGCCCGCCGGGATATGGCCCGGCCATCGGGCCAGGAACGGCACGCGGACGCCCCCCTCGTAGCTCGTCCCCTTCCCCTCGCGAAGCGGGCCGGCCGAGCCGCCGTGGTCGCCGTAGCTCAGCCAGGGGCCGTTGTCGGAGGTGAAGACGACCAGCGTTCTGTCGTCGACCCCCGCCTCGCGAAGCGCCGACAGGATCGAGCCGACGGCCTCGTCGATCTCGCGGATCACGTCGCCGTAGGCCCCCGCGCCGCTCTTGCCGGCGTTGTCGTCGCGGACGAAGAGCGGGACGTGGGGCATGTTGGGGGCGAGGTAGAAGAAGAACGGCCGGTCCTTGTTGCGGCCGATGAAGTCGACCGCGCGGGCGGCGAATCGGGTCGTGAGCGACTTCTGGATCTCGGCGGTGACGTCGGCGATCGCCGGCCGATCCCCCTCGATCAGCGGGAGCTTCGGATAGCCCTCCGGGTGCTCGGGGTGGTGGGGCCACATGTCGCCGGAGTAGGGGAGGCCGAGGAACTCGTCGAATCCGTGATGGATCGGGGATTGCGACGGCCGCGCGCCCAGGTGCCACTTGCCGGCCATGCCGGTCGCGTAGCCGGCCGAGCGGAACATCTCGGCCATCGTCGTCTCGGCGTGAGAAAGCCCGACGTTCGTCCTGGGGCCGAGCGCGCCCCGGATGCCGACCCGCTCGTGATAGCTGCCCGTCAGGAGCGCCGCGCGCGAGGCCGAGCAGACGGCGGTCGCCACGTAGAAATCCGTGAATTTCGCGCCCTCCGCGGCCATGCGGTCGAGGTTGGGCGTGGCGTAATTCGTCGCGCCGAAGCAGCCCAGGTCGGCGTAGCCCAGGTCGTCGCAGAAGATCACGACGACGTTCGGCCGGTCGGGCGTCGCGGGCGCGGCGAGCAGGGGGGCGGGGAGCGTCAGCGCGATCAGCGCGGCGAGCGTTCTCATCCTCATCGGGCACCCTCCGGGGCGACGGCGTTCAGCAGCAGGTCGCGAAAGTCCGTGGTCTTGAGCGAGTCGCCCCCCGGCGCGGGGCCGTCGGCGACCAGGACGGGGCGGTCGAGCGGGTCGTCGGCGGGGAGGCCGTGGCCCCCTCGGACGAGGTTCGGGTCGAGCGGCACCACGTCGAACAGCGCGCGGAACCCCAGCTTCTTTTGGATCAGCCGACGGATGGCGCGGCCCTTCGGCCAGGCGAGCGCGGGGTCGAAGAACATCTCGCAGGGGTCGAAGCCCGGCTTGCGGTGGATGTCGATCGTCCGCGCGAAGTCCGGCGCGTTCGCGTCGTCCAGCCAGTACGGGTAGGCGAACCAGGCGTCTGGCTCCGAGAGGGCGACGATCTCGCCGGACCGCTCGTGATCCAGGCCGATCTCCGCCCGTTCCTCGCCGGCCAGCGCCCGCGCCACGCCCGGCAGCGCGGCGATCAACTCGCGCGCGGCGGGGACATCCTCGGGGTTCGGCACATAAACATGGGCGTGCTGGTGGTCGCACACGGCGAGCGCGCGGCTGTTGAAGGCGTCGATCATCTCGCCGAACGGGCCGGGGCGGACGGTGAGCAGGCCCCCCTTTCGCAGCGCGCGGTTGAGCAGGACGGGACGGGAGACGTCGCGATGGCCGTACTCGCTGACGACCCAGACGCGAGCGCCGACGGACGCGGCGGCGTCCAGGAGCGGAGCCGCCGCGTCGTCCAGCTCGCGGACGAGTTTCGGCATGTCGCAGCCGGAGGGCCCCTTGCGCTGGGGCTCGTAGTCCAGGTGCGGCAGGTAGACGAAGGTCAGGTCGGGCCGGTCGTCGCGCAGGACGTCGGCGGCGGCCCTCGCGATCCAGGCGGTGGATGGAAGCCCGGCGCTGGGCCCCCAGAAGGTGTGGAACGGGAACTTGCCCAGTCGCGATTCCAGGCGCTCGCACAGGCCGTCGGGGGTGCCGGAAATGCCGAAGACCTTGTTGCCGTCGGCGCCGTAATAGGGCTTGGGCGTGACGCTCAGGTCGACCTCGGCGCCCTGGTTGAACCACCAGAACAGCTTGGCGACCTTGAACGGCCGGCCGCGATCCCGGCCGAGCCGGCGCAGCGTCGTCTCGATCGTCTCGGCCTGGACCAGCGCGGCGGACTGCTGCCAGAATCGGACCTCGCGGGTATCGCGGAACAGCCAGCCGTTGGCGACGATGCCGTGGTCCCGAGGGAGCTTGCCGGTCAACAGGCTGGCCTGCGCCGTGCAGGTGACGGCCGGGTGGACCTCCTCCAGCGGCCGCGCCCAGCCGGCCTCGGCCAGCGAGCGGAGGCGAGGTGCGTGCTCCAGCAGCCGTCGGGTCATCCCCACGGCGTTGACGACGAAGACGGGCGGTTGCGACATCAGGCGCGCGGCTCCGGGACCGAATGCGGATCAAGGGCGATTGTCGCGCTCTTCCCCCCTGGAGGGGGAAGACAGACCGCGAAGCGGTCAGATGAGGGGGAGGCGCGCGGGGAGCATCGGACTTCGACACCACGGCCCAGGCCGACTGCCTCGGGAGGTCCCTTCGTACCCCGATGCTCGTGCCGCTCGCGCCCCCTCATCCGGCCCTCCGGGCCACCTTCTCCCTCCAGGGGAGAAGGCCGTTGGGATTATCTCCTCGGAGTTCGCGACGATGGAAACGCCCCGAGCATACCAGCCGCGACCGCTGCCGTCCTCCACCTACGTCCCCGGAGGCGGCCGGCCGCGACCCGGCGACGACGGCGGGCCGATCGACGCCGCGCCGATCGTCGACGACGCCTGGCGCGAGTCGGACGCCTACCTCCGCGGCTTCGACCTGTTCGACGCCGGGTTCTACTGGGAGGCTCACGAGCGCTGGGAGGCGCTGTGGCACGCCCACGGCAGGGCGGGGCCGGTCGCGATGGTGCTGAAGGGGCTCATCAAGCTGGCGGCGGCCGGAGTGAAGGCGCGGCAGGGGCGGCCGGGGGGCGTCCGGTCGCTGGCGACGCGCGCGGCGGGGCACTTCGAAACGGCTCGCGGCGAGGCCGGGCCCGCGTTGCTGGGGCTCGACCTCGCCGCGTGGATCGACTTCGCGAGGGGGCTGGCGGAGAATCCGCCGGGGGAGTCGGCCTCCCCCGCGGGTCAGGCGGTCGTCGTCTTCACGCCACCGTCTCGACCGGACGCAGGCTCGCCAGCTTGCGACGCCACCAGGCGCCCAGGGGCAGCGACATGACGCCGCAGACGATCAGGCCCATCGCGCCCTGCGAGCCGCCTTCCACGAAGCCGTAGCTGTGGAGGCCGACGCCCAGCACGAAGTTCACGCCGTACCACGCCATGATGACCGACAGGAAGCACGCGACCGACCAGAAGACCAGGCCGAACGTGCTCACCCAGCCGGCGAACCGCCCGTGCAGCGGCACGAGGTACACCAGGAGCGTGATCAGCGCCCAGACCTCCTTGGGATCCCAGCCCCAGAACCGCCCCCACGAGTAGTCGGCCCAGACGCCGCCCAGGATGGTCCCGGCGGCGATCAGCAGGACGCCGACCTGCATCGAGCGGTAGATGAAGTTGGAGATCGGCTTGATCACCGCGGCCGTTCTCTGCATCGCCTCGCCGCGGGCGTCCAGGGTCGCCGGCGCGGCCATGGCGCGGATCTGCTCGACCGTCGGCCGGGGCCGCGGGGCGTCGGGGCCGGGCGAGGCGATCGGATCGGCCGTGGCGGAGGGCTGCTCGCCGCGGACGACGTTCGAGGTCGCCCGGTTGAACATCTCGCCGACCAGGGCCAGCGTCGTCCCCAGCGAGATCGTCCCGCCGATCGCGGCCATCGTCGAGAAGGCATAGAAGAGGTTGTCGGACATCGCCCAGTCCGGCCCGAACATCCCGTAGCCCGCCGCCATCCCGCCGAAGCCCACCGTGAAGAGCGGGAAGCCCGGGACCAGCGGCGAGGCCAGTTCGCCGTAGGAGGGCGACCGACGGTAGGTGGCCGTCAGGTAGAAGAGCGTCGCGATCAGCCCCAGCGCCCAGGCCATGCCGAACGCCGCGTAGCTGGAGACCTCGGTGATGACGTGGACCGTCAGCCAGAGGTTGCTGCGGAGCACCGGCTGGAGGCTCTTGATGCTGGGGTCCAGCAGCGGCACGTTCACCGCCGTGATCGTCCCCAGCAGCGCCACCGCCGAGCCGGCGACCCCGGCGAACGTCCGGCGGTAGATCAGCTCGAAGATGAAGGCCATCACGCCGGCCACCAGGGCGACCCAGATGACCGTCTCGTACATGTTCGTGACCGGGGCCCATCCGGTGATGAGAACCCGCTCGTAGAAGCCGTAGCACTCCAGGCCGATCCCGGCCAGCAGCCCGAGCATCCCTCCGCCGTAGATCGTCCGGCCGAACGACCCCATCTCGCCGACGCGGCCGCCGGCGAAGCCCAGCGCGATCGCCAGGAGGACGGTCGCCAGGCCGTAGGCGAATGGCGCCAGGTAGAACGGGTTGACGGCGTTGAACCGCCACTCGCGGTCCATCTTCGCCGCGGTCGGGTAGTGCTCGGGGTTTACGGCCTGCCCCAGCTCCCGCGAGGCCGTCAGCAGGGCGTCGGCCGTCTCCAGCGGCACCTCGCCGGGGTACCTGTTCTGGGCGTCCACGAAGGCCGCGTAGGCGTCCAGGAACGCGCGGGTCTGGGCCTCGGGGTAGCCGGCCTTCACCAGCGTCTCGGGGTCGGCCTTCAGCATGACCTTCAGCGGCGTCCAGACCGAGTTCTCGGCCAGGTACGCGGCGAACTTCCGGTCGAACTCCGCGTCCTCGCCCGGGTCGTGGCGGTCGGCGCCCGGCACGTCGTTGAGGTAGGTGTCCAGCGCCTTCAGGGCGTCGAAGTCGACCGGCGGCAGGTCGCGCGGGCTGAGGTTCCGGTCCGACCGCACGCGCTCGACGACGTCCTTGATGAACGCGAACGCCTCCGGGCCGAACGGACGGGGCATGATCCGGATCAGCCCGACCGACCGCATCTCGTCGCCCGAGTACGCCATGTACGTCGCCAGCCGCTGCCCAACCTCGACCGCGCGACGCTCCACCTCGGTCAGCCGCGCCGCGAGGGTCGGGCTGGTGTCGAACTGGCGCCGCTGCTCGTCGAGCTGGGAGACCCACGCCATGAAGTCTTCCTCGTGGTCGCCGTGGCGGATCCGCGCGTCGCGCAGCTCCTCTGGCGAGAGCCACTTGTGCTCCTCCGCCAGCTTCGCCGCCATCGCCTCCAGGGCGTCGGCGTCGACCTTCTCGATCTTCGCCGTCCTCAAAAAGGCGCGGAGCCGGGCGGCGTCGATGTCCTCGTCGTCGGCCAGCGCGGCGAGGGCCTGCTTGTCCGCGTCGGGGGTCTCGGGACGCTCGGCGATCGCCAGGAACTTCGCGTTGAGCGTGCTCTTGAGGATCTCGCGCTTCAGCGGCAGGTAGTCGACCAGGATGAACGGCTGCGAGTCCCAGTGCTCGGGCCGGACGATCCAGTCGACGAACGCGGCGACCGGCGACCAGGACTCGACGACCTGGTTGCGGTCGTCCAGCAGCTTGATCGTCTCGCGGCCGAAGATCTGCTTGACCTCCTCGCGCGCCACGGTGTCCAGCGGCTTGACGCGCCCCTGGTGCATGACCGCGATCCGCCCGACCCGATCGTAGGCCGGGGTGTCGCCCAGCCGGCCCGGCTTCGCCGAGGCCCCGGCGGGCCCCGCGGCCTCCTCCGCCGTCGCCGTCCCGGCGATCGCGAGCCCCAGCAGGCCCGATAGGCCGCAAGCGGCCAGGCTGGTCAGGAATCGCCCGTATGGTCTCATCGCGTGTCTCCCGGAGCGGCGTGCGTTTCGATGGCTCATGCAAATGCTACTGGCTTGATGCGTCCCCCCCGAGGGGGCGGGGGAGGGCGTCGCCTCGCTCGTCAAAGCTCTTCCTCGGCCTGGCGCGTCTCCGGCTCGTCCGGCGGCGGGAGGCCCGCCTTCTTGGCCGCCAGGGCGCGCTCGCGACGCCCGCCGTCGGAGAAGAGGCCGGCCCGCATGTAGAACTGCGCGAACGTCCCGAGGACGACCAGCAGGCTGCCGAAGTAGATGATCGGCCGGCCCGGGTTGCTGCCGACCTGGAACACCGACTGGAACTCGCCCGTGCGCTGGCCCGTCCTCGGGTCGACGAGCGGCGAATATCGCATCTGGTAGAACGTCAGCCCCCGGTGGGTCATCGGCTCGTTCATGGAGATGACGTGCTCCTCCTCCGTCGCCGCCTGGCCGGGGTCGTCCACGGCGACCGTGCTGACGAACTTCGTCGGCTGCTCGGTCCCGGGCTCGAAGCCGACCTCGAAGTCCTTCAGCTTCAGCTCGAAGCCCAGCGGCTTGCGGTCCACGTCGTAGGCGATCTCGAACGACCGGCCGCCGATCGGCAGCGGGCGGTACAGCGGGGCGTCCAGCGACTCGCCGCGCTGCAGCCAGATCGACTCGGTCGCGCCATCGACGGTCACGTCGATCAGGCAGGCCGGCAGCGCCTCGTCCATCTGGGTGCCGATCGCCAGCGCAGGGCGGTAGATCCGCCGCTCGACGGCCGACGGGTGGTACTCGGCCACCTGGAACGTCAGCGTCATCGCCGCGTCGGCCCCGCCGAAGACGTTCATCTCCTTGCCGATCGTCACCGGCCCGGACGACCGCAGCTCGGGCTTGTTGTCCTTGCCCCGGCCGAACGCGCGGTAGTACAGCTTGTCCCCCGGCGCGGCCAGCACGTCGATCTGGCCGAACATCGAGCTGGTGCGCGGGTCGAGGTCCGGCGGCAGCATCAGGTGGATCCGCGCCAGCGCCTCGGGGGGCTTGCCGCCGTCGTCCGTCGCCCGCGGGATCACGTTGGGGAACATCGGCATCGCCCCCATCGCGACGTGCTCGATCGGCTCGCCGTCCCCCTTCTTGATGTCGAAGACGGCGATCGGGATCGCGTCCTCGCCCACCGTCCGGGCCAGCTCGCCGGTGGGGAAGGTGGCCAGCTTGTCCAGCGAGACGCTCAGGTCGCTGTCGGGGAGCGGGATGAACTCGCCCGCCTTCGTCTCCAGGACGAAGTCATAGGACCGCTCCTTCCCCTCCTTGTCGGCGTAGCGGAACCGGGCGACGCCGGTCGGGCTCGCGTCGAGCGGGGGGTTGAGGAAGTCCTCGACGTACTCGGGCCGGTCGACGTGGGCGAACGACATCAGCGTCGGCATGCCCCCGCTGCGCGCCACGCGCTGGAAGCGGCGGTCGAGCTTGAACCACTGGGCGGCGTCTTCCGGGTTGGCGTCGCGGGCCTCCGGCATGCCGGGGCCCTTGAACTTCAGGAGCATCCGGGCCATCGGCTGGCCCTTGGGATCGGGCTCGCGGACGGTGGCCGGGGCCGAGGCCGGCAGGTACTGGCGGACGGCCAGCGTGAACGGATCCCCCTCGCGGCTGAGGACGTCCGCCTCGTCGTGGGGCCTGGGGAACATGCCGCCGGTGAGGCGGTTCACCGTCAGGTCGAAGATGTTGCGGATGCGGGGCTGGCCGTCCCCCCAGGGGAACGGGCCGGTCTCGTCGAACGGCATGGCGTAGGTCGCGGTCGGCTGGCTCGTGTGCGGGTCGACCTCGCGGAGCCGGAAGACGGGGAAGTCGGTCCGCAGCATCTCGCGGCGGCTCTCCCCCTCCTGCATCCCGACCAGCCCCTCGTCGCCCGACTGGAAGTGGACGTACGACCCGGCGATCAGCACCAGCAGCCCGGTATGCGTGATGACGAACCCGGTCTGACGCTTCTTCCAGGGGAACCGGATGGTCGCCGCGCAGAGGATGTTGATCGCCAGGAACGCCAGCAGCAGCGAGAACCAGGCGCTCTGATAGACGAACGCCTGGACCGCCTTGGTGCCGTAGGTCGACTCGAACCACGTCGCGAACGCCAGCGCCAGCGCCAGGCTGGAGAGCGACAGCACGGCCAGCTTCAGCGACGCGAGGAACCTGTACAACTCGTCGATCGCCGCCAGGATCCTCCCCCAGACCGAACGCCCGCCTTCGGGCGTCGCGGGAGAAGCGCTGGAGGGCTGCTTGGTGGCCGTCGCCATGATGTCGCACCTGCCGGGTGTGGATGAGGTCGGGGATAGCGGGGCGGGATCGGGGCGGCCCGCCTGGGGCCGGCCCGAGATTTATCCATCGTACTTCAAAAGCGTTGCGGAAGGCCAGAGACGCGGCGGGCGCGAGCCCGGGGCCGGGTCTGTTCTCGTCCCCTCTCCCGCCGGGAGAGGGTAGCCGCGCCAGCGGCGGGTGAGGGTCGTCGGGTTTCGGGGCCGCCGACGGTTGTCCGAAGAACATGAACCGGCGCCGGTTCCACGGCCCGCCGGCCTCCGCGCCACGTCACCTGTACTCCCCATGACACCGGACGCAGGTCGCCAGCAGTCGGGAGACGTCGGCGGCGCCGGGTGGATCGAGGTCCGCGTCGATCGCGGCGAGGCGGACTTCCGCGCCCTGGGCCTCGGCGTGGGAGACGCCCCGGTCGAACCGGGCGCGGTCCAGCCCTTGGCCGTCCTTACGCTCCAGGGCCGCGAAAAGTTCTGTAAGCCCGCGTCGATCCTCGGGGGACGGGGCGGCCGCGGCGACCCCGACGGGGCGGAGCGTCCGGCTCGGCCGCCGATCGGACCCGGGACCGGCGACGATCCACGCGGCGGCGGCGACCAGCAGCGCCAGGGCGACTCCCCGTCCGACGAGTTGCTTGCGGAGCAACGAGCGGGCGCGGTCGAGCCGTCGCGAGATCGAGCCGACCGGATATCCCAGCGCGGCGGCGGCCTCGTGGTTCGTCTTCCCTTCCAGGTAGCAGAGGGCCAGGGGGGCGCGATATTTCTCGGGGAGTTCCTCCATCGCGCCGTCGATCAGCCGGCGGACGTCGCGACGTTCGATCTCGTCGGTGAACGTGGAGAGCGGGCATTCTGGGTCGGGCAGGGCGCCGGCGTCGCCGAGCCGGAACGCGGAGACGGGCGTCTCGCGTCGACCCCGGCGGGCGATCTCGCAGCGGGCGTTCAGCGCCAGGCGCCGGGCGGCGTCGCGCACCCAGCCCCCCACCGAGTCGCGCCAGGCCACGTCCCCGGCCCGCCTCGCCAGCAGGAGGAACGTCGCCTGCGCCACGTCCTCGACGTCGTGCTCGCTGTGTAGGAACCTCCGGCAGACGCGACGGACCCTGGGCGCGTGCCTCGCAACCAGTTCCGCGAAGGCTTCCTCCTCGCGGCGCTCGGCGAAGCGCCTCAACAAGCTCGCGTCCGTCGCCCGATCGATCATCGTGACACCGGTACCTCCCGCTCCCGTTCGCCCCTCATGTCATTATGCCGATCCACCCCCCCGGCGAATGCGTTTTTCCGAGAATCTCCCCCCGATTCCCGGAGTCGCCGCTCGACAAAGACTTGCGCCGAATCTGCCGCGTGATCGTCGCGTGAATCAAGTTTTTTCGGCGGATCCATGAAATCTCGGAGGCCGACCTGTGGATCGTCCGGAATGGCTCCTTGGCAATTCGCGTGAATCGAATCCCCGTCCCGGAGCCAGGGCCGATCGGGGCTCGTCAGATGTCGTGCTCAAAGGGCAGCAGGCATGCGACCGTCTCGGTCAGGCGGCACTGGCTGAGCGTCGCCAGATACTCGGCCGCGGTCCTGGGCGGTCTCCTCAACGCCTGGCGCTGACGACGCGCGGCCTCCAGGATCGCCTCGGGCGATTCGCTCCAGAGGCGGACGACGAAGCGGTCCGGATGGATGGCCCGGATGTGATAGCCATCCAGGACGGACGCCGGGAAGTCACCCAGGTTGAAGGTCACGATCGTCCCCGCGCCTCCGTGGATCGCCGCCGCGAGCACGTGCCTATCGTCCAGGTCCGGGAGCGTAAGTCCTGGGATGAGATGCTCGTAGCCGACCACGAGGCTGTCCGGGACGTGGTCGTCCATCAACTTCCGACATCGATCCAGGCTGTCGACCGTGATGTCCGGCCGGTTGGCCGCCACGTTCCGCGTCCATTCGTCGTGGATCTCGTCCGTCCAGCGGGCCTGGAACAGCCCCGTCAGAGCGAGCCGCATCAGCAGGTCGCGCAGCGGGGCCGGATAGAGCACGCAAGCGTCGTAGAGGACCGTCGGGGCCACGAGTCAGTAGCCCATGTCCAGGTCCTGGCTCATCGCCGTCAGTTCGTCCAGGGCGGCGTGCCGCCGCGCGTGCCACTCGTCTCGAAACGCCAGGACGTCCGCGAGACGAACCCGCCGATGAGTGCCGACCTTGCGGGAGGGCATCGCCCCTTCGTCCAGGAGCTTCACCAGGTGCGGCCGCGAGACGTTCAGCAGGTCGGCCGCCTGCTGTGTCGTCAGCTCGGCGCGGACCGGAGTCAGCTCGACGGCGTTGCCCCTCCCCAACTCATCAAGGACGCGGACGAGAAGTCGCAAGGCGACCGGCGGGAGCCTCAACTCCTCGCTCGTCTCCGTCAGCTCGACTCGAAGTCCCTCGCCCCGACCCAGGTGCGCCGCGAGTTTCCGCCCCGCTTCCTCGGCGAGCCTCGCGTCGGCCTTCGTCGGCGTGATCACGTCGCTGCCGTTCATGGGTCGCCTCCCGCCCCGATCGCCCTCGGCTTTCCTATCCGTAAGATAGCCTGCCCGGCGATCATTCGCAATAAACGAAACGCGTCGGACCGTTGGACCCGGCGGGGAGACGCGATCAATGCATTCGATTTTGACGAACGAAGCCAGCCAAAATCGCGGTCAAAGCCTTGGCCTGATGGGGCTTGCGCCGTTGGCTTTGTTCGTCGCGCCCGACGAACGGACCCAGGACGGATCCGCCCGCCGGCGCGGTGGGCGACTCAGCTGAAGAGGAGCTTGTCCATGCGGGCGACGACGTCCTTGGCCTCGGCCAGGTCGGGGATGCCCAGCTCGGCGGTGATCCAGCCGTCGTAGCCGACGTCGACGAGGGCCTGCTTGACGGCCGGCCAGTCGATCTCGCCGCCGTCGCCCAGCTTGTAGTCGAACCGCTTGGGCTTGGCGTACTCCTTGATGTGGACCTTGAGGATGCGCTTGCCCAGCGTGCGGATCCACTCCTCGGGGAAGCCGAACTCGACGACGTTGCCGACGTCGAAGTAGGCGCCGACGGTCGGGCTCTCGAACTCGTCGACGTAGCGGGCGAACTCCAGCGGGCTGAGGAGGAACTTGTTCCAGACCTCCTCGATCGCGATCTTGACCCCGGCCTCCTCGGCGAACGGGATCAGCCCGCGAATCTGCTCCTGCGACCGGTCCCAGGCCTCCTGGTAGGAGACCTTCTTGGTGACGACCGCCGGGACGACGAGCACGGTGTCCCCGCCGTAAGCCTTGACGTCCAGGAACTCCCGCTTGATCGCCGCGACCCCCTCGGCGACGACGGCCGGGTCGGGGTCGGACAGGGGCTTGGCCCAGTGGGCGCCGCCGCTAACCCCGTGGATGACCAGGCCGGTCTCGTCGCGGGCGTCGAGGACCTCCCGCTGGTCGAGCTGGTTGGGGCTGATCAGCTCCACGCCCTGGAAGCCGGCCTCCTTCAGCATCTGGAACGTGGGCAGGATGGGGCCCTTGGTCTGGCCCAGCATGTAGGCCTTCTTCCAGCCGGGGGGCGTCGGGGCGGAGGCGCGGGCGCTCCCCCCCAGGGCCGAGGCGGCGGCCAGGGCCCCGGCGGTCGCCAGGAAGCCCCTGCGGTCGATGGTCCGGTCCTGCACGGTCGTCCTCCCTTTCATCACGCGAGGAGTTCCGACAGCCTGGCCTCCAACAGCTCGCCGACGAGCGCGGGATTGGCCTTGCCGCCGGTCTGCTTCATCACCTGGCCGCGGAGGAAGCCCTTGACGGCCTCCGGCTTCTTCTTGCCCCCCTTCAGGTCGGCGATCGCCTGCGGGTTGGCGGCCAGCGCGGCCTCGACGGCCTTCGCGATGGCGTCGTTGTCCGACACCATCTTGTAGCCCCCCAGCTCGATGACCTTCTCGGCCGGGTCGCCGGTCTCGATCATCCGGCCCAGGACCTCGCGGCCCTGGTTGGTGTTCAGCTCCTTGCGGCCGACGCGGCCGATGAGGTCGGCCAGCGCGTCGGGCTTGACGGGGAATTCGGCGATCGCGACCTTCCGGTCCTTCATCGTCCGGAGGACGTCCTGCTGGATCCAGTTGCTCGCCAGCTTCGGCTCCCCCCCCGCGGCCACGACGGCGTCGTAATAGGCGGCCACGTCGTCCCCCTGCTCGACGAGGACGTTGGCGTCGTAGGCCGACAGGCCGTGCTCGGTCTCGTACCGCCGGCGACGCGCCGCCGGCAGCTCGCCGATCGAGGCGCGGACCCGCTCCAGCCAGGCCTCGTCGACCACGACCGGCACGAGGTCCGGGTCGGGGAAGTAGCGGTAGTCGGCGGCCGTCTCCTTCTCGCGCTGAGGCTTGGTGCGCTCCAGGTCGTCGTCCCAGCCCCACGTCCCCTTGGGGGCGTCCTTGATCGTCAGGCCGTCCCGCTTCCACTTCTCGTACTGGCGGTCGGCCTCGTAGTTGATGGCCTTCTCGACCGCGCGGAAGCTGTTCAGGTTCTTGATCTCGACGATCGGCGTGGCGATCGTCCTGCCATCCTTATGGATGTGGAGGTTGACGTTGGCGTCGCAGCGGAGCGACCCCTCCTGCATCTCGCAGTCGGAGACGCCGAGGTAGCGCAGCGTCAGGCGAAGCTCCTCCAGGCAGCCGCGAGCGTCGGCGGCCGAGCGGATCTCCGGCTCGCCGACGATCTCCAGCAGCGGGATGCCGGCCCGGTTGAGGTCGATCTCCGAATGCTCGCCGACGCCGTGGGTGAGCTTTCCGGTGTCCTCCTCCAGGTGGACGCGGGTCAGGGCGCAATGCCCGCCGCCGCCGCCGTCCTTGCGGGGGGGGATGTCCAGCTTCCCGCCGGTGGAGAAGGGGAGGTCGTACTGGCTGACCTGGTAGTTCTTCGGCAGGTCCGGGTAGTAGTAGTTCTTGCGGTCCCACTTGGTGAACGGGGCGATCTTCGCCCCCAGCGCGACGGCCGTCTTGAGGGCCAGCTCGAACGCCTTGCGGTTCATCACCGGCAGCGTCCCGGGCATCCCGAGCGAGACCGGGTCGGTCTGGGTGTTCGGCGGCAGCCCGAACTCGGTCCCCCCCCAGGAGAACATCTTGCTCTCCGTCTGGAGCTGGACGTGGATCTCGAGGCCGATGACGACGTCGTAGGGTTGGCTGCTCATGGGGCGGTGGTCCGGCGTGCTGGCACTTGGGATATGTCGTGGCGTTCGATCGGGCGGCCCGCCCCCGCCCGGGGGGACGGTCGCGGCCCGGGAGTTGTTCAAGTCGGCCCGGACGCGGTCGATGGCGGTTTCCGAGTGGCCGGGCGCATCGAGATCGCCCCGGCGGCCCGGGACCCGGATTCGGACCAGTCCCGGCACTGGCTTCGCTCATGACCCGATCGCCGGCCGCCTCAGGTGCCAGTCGGTCTCGCGCTCGAAGACGCGGGCGGCGCGGAGCAGCGATTCCTCGGCGAAGGCCGGGGCCAGCAATTGCAGGCCGATCGGCAGGCCGGTCTTCGTCTGGCCGCAGGGGACGCTGAGGCCGGGGATGCCGGCGAGGTTCGCCGTGACCGTGTAGATGTCCGACAGGTACATCGACAGCAGGTCGTCGGAGCGCCCGCCCAGCTCGAAGGCCGGCGTGGGGGAGGTCGGGCCGACGATCACGTCGACGTCCTGGAACGCCGCGTCGAAGTCGTCTCGGATCAGGCGGCGGACCTTCAGCGCCTGGTTGTAGTACTGGTCGGCGTAGCCGGCGGAGAGGGCGAACGTCCCCAGCATGATCCGCCGCTTGACCTCGGCGCCGAAGCCCTCGGCGCGGCTGGCCATCATCATGCGGACCAGCGGGTGCAGGTCCTCCTCGCCGGGATACCTGGGCGACCAGTCCTCGGCGCGGTGGCCGAAGATGGTGCCGTCGTAGCGGGCGAGGTTGCTGGAGCACTCGGCCGGCGCCACGATGTAGTAGACCGGGATGCCGTATCCGGAGTGGGGCAGCGAGACCTCCTTGATCCTCGCGCCGGCCTTCTCGTAGACCCGGATCGCCTCGCGGACGGCCGACTCGACCTCGGGGTCGAGCCCCTCGGTGAAGAACTCGCGGGCGACGCCGATCCGCAGCGATTCCGGCTTCCGGTCGAGCGAGGCCGAGTAGTCGGGCACCGGCCGGTCGACGCTCGTGGCGTCGCGCTCGTCGCGCCCGGAGATGACCTTCAGGAGCAGGGCGGCGTCGGCCAGGTCGTGGGTGAACGGGCCGATCTGGTCGAGCGAGCTGGCGAAGGCGATCAGCCCGTAGCGGCTGACGCGGCCGTAGGTGGGCTTCAGCCCGACGACCCCGCAGAAGGAGGCCGGCTGGCGGATCGAGCCGCCGGTGTCGGTCCCCAGCGAGGCCGGCGCCAGGTCGGCGGCGACCGCCGCGGCCGAGCCGCCGGACGAACCGCCGGGGATCCTCGTCTCGTCCCAGGGGTTGAGCGTCGGGCCGTGGAAGCTGCTCTCGGTGGACGAGCCCATGGCGAACTCGTCCATGTTCGTCTTGCCGAACAGGACCGCGCCGGCCTCCCTCAGCTTGACGATCGCCGTCGCGTCGTAGGGGGGGCGGAAGTCGCGGAGCATCCGGCTGCCGCAGGTGGTCGGCTCCCCCTCGACGCAGAGGACGTCCTTGATCGCCACCGGCACGCCGCCCAGCGGCCCGACGGGGCGGCCGGCGGCGCGGTCGGCGTCGATCGCCCGGGCGCGTTCGAGGGCGCGGTCGGCGTCGAGATGGGCGTAGACGTTGAGCCGCCCGAGGGCGCCGGCGCGGTCGACGTAGGCCCGGACGAGTTCCTCGCTGGAGACCTCCCGGGCTTCCAGCTTCGCCAGCAGGGAGGTGACGGTCGCGTCTTTGAGCAGGTCGTTCATGGGGGGCGGGGTCTCGGCTCGGGCGCTTCGGGCGTTGGGGGACGGACGGTCAGTCGAGGACTGCGGGGACGAGGAAGCTCTCCGCGTTCCGCTTCGGCGCGTTGGCCAGCGCCGCCTCGCGGGGGAGCGCGGGGCCGCGGGCGTCGTCGCGGAAGACGTTCCGCACCTCGACGCCGTGGGCCAACGGCTCGACCCCCGTCGTGTCCAGCGCCTGGAGCTGGGCGACGTAGTCGACGATCGCGTTGAGCTGGCCGGTGAACGTCTCCAATTCCTCCGGCGCGAGGCGCAGCCTCGCCAGCACGGCGACCTTGGCCACCTCTTCGGTCGACAGCGACATGATCCGGCCCGCTCCTTCCGCGCTCGTTGCCGCGCCCGGACCACCCCCGGGTCCGGCGCGCCGGGCTTAGTCTGACAGAATCGGCCCCGGCCTTCAAGACGCGGGATCCGTCGTCAATCGCTCTGGTGCGGGGGGGGCGGCGTCCCTCATAATGGCCGGCCGGAATGGGCGCCGAACCGTTCGTGCTCGCGAGGGGGGAGGACCTGAAAACATGGGCCATCCGCCGCGGGGACGTTCCTTATGCATAATATCGACCTGATCCTGACCCTCACCGGCGGCCTGGCCGCGGCGCTCGTCTGCGGCTACATCACCTTCCGGCTCCGGCTCTCGCCGATCGTCGGCTACCTGCTGGCGGGGGTCGCCGTCAGCCCCTCGACGCCGGGCTTCCAGGCCGACCAGCACCTGGCGGACCAGCTCGCCGAGATCGGCGTGATCCTGCTGATGTTCGGCGTCGGGCTCCAGTTCCACCTCAAGGAACTGCTGGCGGTCCGCCGCGTCGCGATCCCCGGCGCGATCGCCCAGAGCCTGACGGCCACGGCGCTCGGGGCGATGATGGGGCATCACCACGGATGGGGATGGTCGGCGGGGCTGGTCTTCGGCATGGCGATCTCGGTGGCGAGCACCGTCGTCCTGGTGCGAGTCCTGGCCGACAACGACGACCTCCACACGCAGACCGGCCACATCGCGGTGGGCTGGCTGGTCGTCGAGGATCTCTTCACCGTCCTCGCGCTGGTGATGCTGCCGGCCCTGTTCGGGCCGGGCGACCACTCGCCGTCGGTGATGCTGGCGGGGGTCGGGACCGCGTCGTTCAAGGTCGGCGTGATGGTGGCCCTGACGTTCCTGGTCGGGGACCGCATCATCCCCTGGATCCTCGACCGCGTGGCCGAGACCCGCTCGCGCGAGCTGTTCACGCTGACGGTGCTGGTGACGGCCCTGGGGATCGCGGTCACGGCGGCGAAGGTCTTCGACGTCTCGATGGCCCTCGGGGCGTTCCTCGCCGGGATGGTGGTGGGCCGGTCGCAGTTCAGCCTACGGGCGGCCACCGAGGCCCTCCCGATGCGCGACGCCTTCGCGGTCCTCTTCTTCGTCTCGGTCGGCATGCTGTTCAACCCCCGCGCCCTCTGGGAGTCGCCGGGCCTGCTGGCGGGCACGCTGGCGGTGATCCTGATCGGCAAGCCGCTGGCGGCGTGGGTCATTGTCCACATGATGGGCTACCCCCTGCGGACGGCCATCTCCATCGCCGCGATCCTGGCGCAGATCGGCGAGTTCTCGTTCATCCTGGCCGCCGGCGCCAAGGCCCTGGGGGTCCTGGACGACGAGGCGAGCAACGCGCTGATCGCGGCGGCCATCATCACGATCACGCTCAACCCGATGCTCTATCGCACGATCGGGACGATGGAGCGGTTCCTCAAGCGGTTCGTCAAGGACCCCGCGCCGGTGGAGAACCGGGTCCATCACGACGAGGACGACCCGGAGGAGTCCGGGCGGCATCGCGTGGTGGTGATCGGCTACGGGCCGGTCGGCAAGACGCTCTCGCGGCTGCTGCGCGAGAACCAGATCGACCCGGTCGTCATCGAGCTGAACATGGAGACCGTGCGGCGGCTGGAGGGGGAAGGCGTCCGCGCCCTCTACGGCGACGCCATGCACCGCGAGGTCCTGGAGCACGCCGGGGCCGATCGGGCGATCGCCCTGATCCTCAGCAGCTCCACCATGAGCGGCGGCAAGGAGACGATCCGGCTGGCCCGAGAGATCAACAAGGACGTCTTCATCCTGGCCCGGACGACCTACCTCCGCGAGGTCGCCGAGATGCGCGACGCCGGCGCCGACGCCGTCTTCTCCGGCGAGGGCGAGGTCGCCCTGGCGATGACCGAGTCCCTGCTGCACCGCCTTGGCGCCACGGCCGAGCAGATCGACCGCGAGCGCGCCCGCGTCCACGCCGAGTTCTCCGCCATGATCGGCCCCGACGACGAGGGCACCCAGCCCGCCGCCATGACGCCCCAGGGCGAGGACCCGACGCCCCGGCGCGTCCCCGAGCCCGCCGAGAGCCGAGGCGCGGACTCGTCGCGAGGCTGAGCGGGCGGCCCGCCAGGCATGGTCGTCCAGCCCCGCCCCCAGCGCGTCGCGGGAGATCATGTCCCTTCGACCGGCGCCGACGCCCGACGGACGCCGTCGAGGCCGACCTCCCGGCTCGAACCGTCTTGGCGGCCCGCATTCATCTCGATCCGCGGGTCGGAGGGCAAGTCGTCGTCGGCGGGGACGTTCCCGATCCCGTCGAGGCGGACGACGACGCGATTCATGGCCGCGAGGCTCCCGGGCTCAGGGGACTTGCGACGCCCTGGCGGCGTTGACCCCCTCCGACGACGACCGGGGTCGTGAAATCACAAGGGGCCTGGGAGCTTTCGCCTCGCGGACGGGGCGTACGGGCAACGGGGCGGCGCCGGGAGTTTGACGTGTTCGGCGCGGCGGCTTTATGATGCGACGGCCCCGGGGAACGGCCCCGGCGGCGACGGAGGGCGCGGGACCGCGCCTGGGCGGCGGTAGGGGTAACGGCATGGCGATCGAAGGGCCGGTGGCGATCATCCTGGCGGCGGGCCAGGGGAAGCGGATGAATTCCGACCGGGCGAAGGTGCTGCACGAGGTCTGCGGCCGGTCGATGATCTCCTACGTCGTCGACGCCGCCCGCGGCGCGGGCGCCAGGACCATCATCGTCGTCGTCGGCTACGCGGCCGACCAGCTCTACGCCGCCCTCGACGGCGAGCCCGACATCCGCTTCGCCGTCCAGGACAAGCAACTCGGCACCGGCCACGCCGTGAAGGTCTGCCGGCCGCTCCTGGAGGGGTATGACGGCCCGATCATGGTCCTCGTCGGCGACGAGCCCCTCCTGCGCCCCGAGCCGCTGGCCGACCTGTTCGAGCGCCAGCGCAAGGAGGGCGCCCCTTGCCTGCTGGGGACGGCCGAGGTCGACGACCCGACCGGCTTCGGCCGCATCCTCCGCGACTCCGCCGGCCGTTTCCTCCGCATCGTCGAGGAGCGCGACTGCTCCCCCGAGGAGCGCGCGATCCGCGAGGTCAACCCGAGCTGCTACGTCTTCGACGCCCCGGCCCTCTGGTCGTCCCTCGACCAGATCGGCACCAGCAACGCCCAGGGCGAGTACTACCTGACCGACGCCCCCGAGCAGCTCCTGCGCGCCGGCGGCAAGGTGCTGGCCCTCAACGTCCTCTCGGCCGACGACATCCTGGGCGTCAACACCCGCCAGCACCTGGCCCAGGCCGGGGCCATCATGCAGGCCCGGATTCAGGACCATTGGATGACCGAGGGGGTCTCGATCGTCGACCCCGGCAACACTTACATCGACGGCCGCGCGAAGATCGGCCGCGACACGCTGATCCACCCGTTCAGCGTCATCACCGGCGTCGTGACCATCGGCGAGCGCTGCAAGATCGGCCCGTTCGCGCACATCCGATCGGGGACGACGCTGGCCGACGACGTGGAGGTCGGCTCGTTCGTCGACGTGAACCGCTCGACGCTGGACTCCGGCACGATCGCCCGCCACCTGGCCTACCTGGGCGACGCCAAGGTCGGCCGCGACGTCAACATCGGCGGCGGCGCGATCACCGCCAACTTCGACGGCGAGCGCAAGCACCCCACCACCATCGGCGACGGCGCCCGCGTCGGCGCCAACGCCGTCCTCGTCGCCCCCGTCCAGGTTGGCGCGAACGCCGTCATCGGCGCCGGGGCGGTCGTCCCTCGGGGCGAGGTTCCGGCGGGGACGACGGTGGCCGGCGTCCCGGCGAAGCCGCTCAAGCCGGCCGCCGACTGAGGCCAAGAGGGGCGCGACCGGAGGTCGACGGGATCGAAGTCCTCGTAGGCCGGGTGGAGACCCGGCCTGCGAAATCCCGACGCGGCCGGCATCCGACCTCGCCCCCCGCCGGGCTCACGCCGGCTCGTTCAGCCGCCGGTACAGGTCGGCGTAACGCGCGAACAACTCGTCATACGCCGCCGCGTTCCCGGGGTCGGGCTCGACGACGCGCTCGACGGCCACCATGGCGGCGGCGGCCTCGTCGAAGTCCTTGTAGATTCCGGCGGCGACGGCCGCGCACATCGCGGAGCCCAGGGCGCACGACTCCCCCTCGCGAGTCAGGTGGATGGGCTTCTGGAGGACGTCCGCGTGGATCTTCAGCCAAAGCGGCGACTTCGCCCCGCCGCCGCCGATGAAGATCCGCTCCACGCCCAGGCCGTGGCGGGAGCAATCGTCGAGGATGGCGCGCGTCCCCATGGCGGTCGCCTCGTACAGCGCCCGGAAGACGTGGCCGGGGCCGTGGGCCAGCGACAGCCCGACGATCGCGCCCCGAGCTTGCGGGTTCTTGTACGGCGAGCGGTTGCCCTGCCAGTCCTCGCGGACGACCAGCCCATCCGACCCCGGCGGGACGGCCGCGGCCTGCTCGTCGAGCACGCTGTAGACGTTCACCCCGCGAGCCTCGGCCTCGGCCTGCTCCCGGCCGGCGAAATGGCGGCGGTACCAGTCGAGGATGGAGCCGGTCGCGGTCTGCCCGGCCTCGATCGTGTACAGCCCCTCGACCGTCGCGTCGGGGTAGCAGCCGGCGGCGCCGGAGCCGAAGACCCCCTCGCGCGTCTGGGCCAGGTGGCAGGTGCTGGAGCCGACGATCACGGCCACGTCGCCGTCGCCCGTCGCCCCCAGGCCGAGCATCCCGAGATAGGCGTCGATCCCCCCCTGCGCGACCGGCGTCCCCGCGTTCAGCCCGAGGTCGGCGGCGGCCTTCGCGGAGAGCTTCCCGGCCTGCCTGCCCAGCGGCAGGATCTCCGCCGGCCACTTCGAGACCAGGTCGTCCAGGCCCACGGCCTTCATCATCGCCAGCGGCCAGCCGCCGTCCGGGCGGGCGTAATTCCACTTCACCGCCAGATGATTAAGCGACAGCCTCCACTCGCCGGTCAGCCGGTGCATCATCCAGTCGGTGCATTCCACGACCCGATCGGCGCGGGCGTAGACGCCGGGCTCGTTCCGCTTCAGCCAGAGCGCCTTGGGGAGCATCCATTCCGGCGAGACCCGGCCGGAGTAGTAGCGCAAACCGGGGTCGTTTGTCGCGCTGATCTCGTCGGCCTCGCGGTGGGACCGCTGGTCCATCCAGAGGAGCGACGGACGGATCGGCTCGCCGTCGGCGTCGCAGGCGACGACCGTACAGGCAGTCGCGTCCAGCCCGATCGCGACGACGCGATCCGGGCTCACGTCCCCGGCCGCGAGCGCCTTGCGCGTGGCCGACTTCGCGGCGGCCCACCAGTCGACGGGGCGTTGCTCGGCCCAGGCGGGTCGCGGGTAGACGGTCTCGATCGGCTCGACGCCGTACGCGATCGTCTTGCCGTCCAGATCCACCAGCGCGGCGCGGAGGCTCTGGGTGCCGACATCGAGGCCCAGGACGATCGGAAGTTCGGTCATGGGAGAGGTCTCGGGTTGCGCCGCGCTAGAACTGGCGGCGGCTGTCCAGCAGGAACGTGACCGGGCCGTCGTTCACCAGCGAGACGGCCATCTCGGCGCGGAATCGGCCGGTCGCGACGGGCCGGCCCAGGGCGTCGACCTGGCGGACGAACTCCTCATACAGGGACTCGGCCAGCTCCGGCGGCGCGGCGTCGGAGAAGCCAGGACGACGCCCGGCGCGGCAGTCCGCCATGATGGTGAACTGGCTGACGACCAGGATCGCGCCGTCGATGTCGGCGACGCTCCGGTTCATCTTGCCGGCCTCGTCCTCGAAGGCGCGGAGGTTGACGACCTTCTCGGCGAGCCTCGCCGCGTCGTCCAGCGTGTCGTCGCGGCCGACCCCCAGCAGGACCAGCCACCCCCGGCCGATCGCGCCGACGACCTCGCCGCCGACCTCGACCGACGCCTTCGAAACCCGTTGGATCACCGCTCGCATCGCCCGCTCGCCCCCCCCGACCGCCAAGGCTCCAGGTCCGGCGAACATCTTAGCCCGCGCCCGGCGCTCGCGGTAGGAGGGGCCGTCAATCGAGCCGGGTCGCTGGCCATCGCGGGTCGCGCAGGTCGACTGCCTCCACCCGTGACAGCCCGGCGCACGCCGTCGGGAAGACCGGATCGACGTAGCCGGCCGCCGCGGCCTCCCCGCGCGTCCTCGCGGCGGTCGGCCCGCTCTTGAGCAGCACCAGCCGCGCGCCGACATGGGCCGCCACCCTCGCGGCGATCGAATCGGACGTCGTCGCCCATGAGAGGGGCAGGGGATCCGCCGCCCGCTCGTCGATCTCCTCCAAGAACCGTCGCGGCGCCAGGATGGGCCGGTCCCCTTCAGCCCAGACGTCGGGAAGCTCTCCCAGGATTTCGACCACCCGCGAGCGAGCCACCAGCGCCGCCAGCACGCGAGCCGTGGCGTCCATCCCACGGAGCGCCAGGCGATGGCTTGCCTCCTCCCCCAGCCCGTGCGCCGCGTCGAGTTGGCGCAAGGCGTCGACGACCGGCCCGCCTCCCGCGATTAGCACCGGGTTCTCCCCGCGCGACTCGATCGTCGCGAGCCATCGCGAAAGCCGATCCCTCAGGCCTTCCCACCCCAGCAAACTGCCGCCGACCTTGACGACGACCGCGCGGACGTCAGCCATCGCGCGCCTCCGCCAGCTCGATCAGCGCCCGCGCGCACGCTGCCTCCGAGCCTCCCGGCCCCCAGAGTTCCCCGAGCGACCGGACTACTCCCGACGAGCCCACGAGTGCCTCGGCCACGCGACGCGCCAGGAATTCGCCCGAGCCGGAGACGATCGCGAGCGATGGCGTCCCGACGGTCGCCTCGCACGCCCGCCGCGCCTCGGAGAGCAGCCGGTCGAACAGCGCGCGGTCGGCCGCGCGGGCCAGCTCGATCGCGTCGTCGAGCGAGCACGAGTCGCGATCGGCGCACACCATGCGAGCCAGGCGGTCGCGGGCGTGCGCGCGGTCGGCGGGTCGGCCGTCGGCGGTGGACGTGTCGGCCGGGTCGCCGCGCAGGTCGCCGAGCAGCAGGTAGACGTCGCGAGTCGTCGCGAACAGCTCGGCCGCGAGGCCCGTCGCGGCGCCCTGGAACCGGAGGCTCGCCGCGAGCGCGCAAACCGGCGTTCGCCCGACGCCCGCGTAGACCAGCTCGCCGTTGCGAAGTCGCCCGGTGTCGTCGCGGCCTCGGGCGGCGACACGACCTCGGGCGAGCGGGATGATGTCCGTCGTCGTCGACCCCACGTCGATCAGCACCGCCGGCCCCTCGCCCGCGAGCCCCGCGGCGACGGTCGCCAACGCCAGCCAGTTCGAGGCCGCCGCCAGGGATGGGCTCCGCAGGATCGCCCCGGCGTCATGAAACGTGCCGTCGGTCCCCCAGAACAGGACGTCATGCCCGCCGAACGCATCGACGACCGCCTCGACGATCCGCCGGACCCCCTCGCGCTTCGTCTGGAAGCAGTCGCAAAGCTCCGCGGTCATCGTGACGGCGACGCCCTCGAACTCCGGCATCGCGGCCGCCAGCTCCCGGAGCGCCGCGGCCAGCCCATCCGGGTCGCGCCAGACGGCGAAGGGGGACGACCTGGTCTCGCCCCCCGAGTGCGCCGCCTTGAGGTTTGCGCCCCCCACGTCGACCGCCAGCCGGCGGGGCGACGGGCCGGCGGCCTTCGGCGTCGTCCGGGTGACCTCCGAGTCCTTGAGCCGGATCGTAGAGCCGTCGGCGGCGAAGACGATCGGCCCCTCGCGGTCGACGTCGGCCCGGATGCCGTTGATCCGGTCGAGCCAATCGGACTCATCCTCGGATTCGTCCAACAACCAGCACTCCGCGAGCTTCCCCGGACGCGCGAGGCCCAGAATACCGACGATGGACGTGGTGGCGCGCGGGTTGACGTCCAGGATCGCGATCCGTCCGCCCGGTTCGAGGATGAAGTCGACGCCGACCAGCCCGTCCAGGCCGGGGAACGCCTCCAACGCCCTGATCAGCGGGCCGGCGTCGAATGCCTCAAGCTCGGCGATCGGCAGCCTCCCGCCGCCGTAAGTGAACCGGCCGTCGATAATCTCCACGCGCTGTTCGCCGAGGGCGAGCAATCCGGGGCGGCGGAAGGGCCGGACCAGGAAGGTTGCGGAAAGCGGACGCCCGGGGACGAATTCCTGGAGCAGCCGACGGACGCCGGCGGGGAGCTTCGGGAAGTCGTCCGGCCCGTCGATCAGGAACGTGTCGATCGACCCCGCGCCTTCGACGGGCTTCACGACGGCCGGATAGGGCCAGTCGCCCGGCGGGAGGTCGCCGGGATCGAGGACGATCGACCGAGGCGTCGGCAGCCGATGGCTTCGCAGCCGACGCGCCGAGGCACACTTGTCGGCGGCCTGGTCGACGGCCTCGGACGAGGCGTTCATCAGCCGCGTTGGGCCGCGACCCAGGCGGCGGATCAGCCCCGCCAGCACGCCGTTGGTCTCCGGCGCGATCAGCAGGGTACAATCCGACGCCCGCGCAAGCTCCTCCAGCCGCTCGACCGAGTCGACGCGGGCGGTCTCCCACGGTCCCGGGTCGTCGGGCAGGCGAGGATCCAGGGCGACCGTCACGCGCGGGCAGGGGCGGACGGCGGCGAACTCGGCGGCGAGCGCCCGGCGCATCGCGGCGCCCTCGGCCGCCAGCGATTCGGGAGCCGGCTCGCCGGCCAGGGCTCCGCCGGTCATGTGCTCATAAATCAGGATGGATAGGGGCGACGGCTTGAGCATGCGAGACTTCCAGGTCGTTCCGGTCGTCGACGTCCTCGGCGGGCGAGCGGTCCACGCCGTCGGCGGCGATCGGGCCCGATATCGGCCCGTGCGGAGCATCATAGCCGCCGGTGACGACCCGCGCGAACTGGCGGGGGGCTTCCGCGACGCCCTCGGCCCGTCCCCGCTCTACCTGGCCGACCTGGACGCCATCGCCGGGCGCGGACGGGACTTGCCGCTTTACCGAGACCTGGCGGCCATCGCGACGAGCCTCTGGGTGGACGCCGGCGCGCGCGAGGCCGACGACCTCCCGCCGCTGCTGACCATCGACGGCCTGCGCGTCGTCGCGGGCCTGGAGACCGCTTCGGGCCCCGACGCGATCGCCGCGATGCTCGACCTGGCCGGGCCCGACCGCCTGATCGTCAGCCTGGACCTCCGCGACGGCCGCCCCATCACGCCGACGCCCGACGCCTGGGGACGCGTCGAAGCCGCGGAGGTTGCCTCGCGGTTGGTCGCGATCGGCGTCCGGCGCGTCATCCTGCTGGACCTGGCGCGCGTCGGGCGGGGAGCGGGCGTCGGGACGTTCCCCCTGCTCGAATCGATCGCCTGCGGCCATCCCGAAGTCCAGGTGATCATCGGCGGCGGCGTCGCGAGCGCGGCGGATCTGATCGAAGCCCGCCGCCGCGGGGCGTCCGCCGCCCTGGTCGCCTCGGCGCTGCACGACGGCCGAATCGACCGCGCCGCCCTCGAACGAATCAACGCGCCCTCACGGGATTAGCTCGACCTCGGCCGATTGGCCGAAGCATTCCTCGACCTCGACGCGGAGGGCGCGGGGGTCGGCCCAGCCGCGCGCCTTCATGTCGGCGAGGAGTCGGTCGCCCAGGTAGCGGGCCAGGAGTTCCGCCGTGGTGTTGGCGATCGGCAGGACGACGCATTCCTCGGTCGGGAAGCTCCAGAACCGATCATCGTAACGCGCGACGGTGTTGCGGCCCTCCTCGGTCACGCGGATCCTCGGGCTCTCGCCGGGGAGGAGCATGCGGTGGTCAAGTCCCGCGACGAGGGCCTTCATCATGTCGCGTAGCGCGATGAAGTCCACGACGTAGGCGTTCTCGTCCAGCGGCCCGTCGACCTCCACGGCGACCCGGTAGTTGTGGCCGTGGATCCGCTCGCAGTGGTCGCCGTTGAACGTGATGAAGTGTCCCGACGAGAAGACCAGCTCGTCCTTGATGACGCGGACCTTGTACGACGCCGTGGGCATGTCTGGATATTCCTGTGGCTTGCGGCCTGCGATGGGAGGGGGGATATTCACGCGCTACTCGCGACCGGACCAAGCCCCAGGGCCGACGGCTCGCGGCAGGGAGACGGTCCCTTCGCGGAGGGCGGCGAACAGGACGGCGGCGATCAGATCCGCGGTCGCGCCGGGGTTGCGGCGGTGGCCGTCGCCGCGGAGCCAGGCGTCGAGCGCGGCGAGGGCCTCGGGGCTCGCGCCGGAGTCGAGCGCCTCGCGGGCGCGCCGCGACGCCGCGCGCGCGGCGTCCGGCCCCAGCTTGCGGGCGATGAGCGTGTCCGGGTGTTCCGCCATCATCGCCAGGAATGTCCCGATGATCGCCGATTCCAGGGAGAGGCCCGATCGGAGGTTCCGCCGCAGGGCGGGGAGCCCCTCGCCCAGCACCAGGGAGTAGCCGTCGGCGTACTGGCGGGCGACGAGATCGCGGTCGGCGGCGAGGGCCATGGCCTCGCGGAGCGTGACGTTCGGCTCGTCGGCCACGTCCTGCGCGTCGGCGCGGCCCAGGCCGCCGGGGTTCGCCAGCCGGATGGCCCGATAGACGTGGCGGGCGTCGTCGACGTCCAGCCCTTCGAGGACGCGCGGGAGTCCGACGGCCAGGTCGACGCCCGTCGGCACGGCGGCCATCGGGGCGAGGAGCAGGATGATCCCGAGGTTCGCGTTGGTGGCGACGATCCGGCGCGTCGCCTCGACGGCCCGCAGAACGGCGAGGCCCACGCCGTCGGCGGCGGCCCGGTCCAGCGGCCCGGCGACGGCCGACGCGGCGAGCAGGAAGTCGAGATAATCCAGGTCGGCGAAGTCGGCGAAGCGGTGGACGTTCCCCGGCTTCCGCGCCGTGGCCTCCATGACGCAGGCGATCTGGGCCAGCGCGCCGGGCGAGAGGCCGTTCATCGCGACGCCTCCCGCAGCGCGTCCAGCACGGCGACCGCCACGTCGACGCCCGTCGCCCGGGAGAGCGCCTTCCAGCCAGGGACGCCGTTGACCTCGATGATCAGTCGTCGGCCCGAATCCTCGTCTTCGATCACGTCGACCCCCGCGAACTCGGCGCCGACCGCCGCCGTCGCGGCCACCGCCAGCGCCTCGGCCTCGGCGTCGGGCGTCCACGCCTCGGCCCGGCCGCCGAGCGCCACGTTGGTCCGCCAGTCGCCAGGACGCGCCAAGCGCCTCATGGCCGCGAGGACCCGCCCCCGCAGGACGAACAGCCGCAGGTCGCGGCCGTCGTTCGGTATGGGCTTTTGCAGATAGATGACGGAGCCCATGCGCTCGAGCGCGTGGAAGCATCGCCAGGCCATCTCGCGGTCGCTCACGCGCGTCAGCCCGCGGCCCTCGGACCCGAACAGCGGCTTGACGACCGCGTCGCCGCCGATCGCCTCGAACGCCGCCAGCGCCGAGGCCGCCGTCTGCCCCGCCCACGTCTCCGGCACGGGCAGCCCGCGACGCTCCAGCAGCGCGAGGGTCAGGTACTTGTCCACCGCCGCCTCCACGGCCTTCGGCGGGTTCCACACCGGCACCCCCGCGGCCGACAGGCGCTGGAGCGCGTCCATCCGGAACACCACCTGCTCCAGGCCTCCCGGCGGCATCATCCGCACCAGTACTCCGTCCGCCCCGTCCAGCCCGACACCCGAGGCGCCCACGCCCCACGGCCCGCCGCCGACGTTCGCCTCGACTTCCGCGAACGGCAGCACGCGCAGCGACACCCCGAGCGCCCCCGCCGCGCGCAGCAGATCCTCGACGTGCCAGCCGGTCCCGGATGTCAGCGCGGCGAATGAGGGCATTCGACTCGCTCAGCCCCGGAAGGAGCGCGCGACGATCTCCGGGCGGGGGGCGCCGAAGGTGTGCGAGCGGCCGGTGTCGACGTTCTGGAATGTCACCTCGGCGGGGCTGAAGAGGTGGGGGTCGACGGCGTAGAAGTCGTGGTTGTAGCGGGCGAAGATGGCGGCGAAGGGCTCGCCGAAGTCGGCCGAGGCGCACGAGGGGACGCGCGGGCCGTTCTCGGCCAGCATGTCGTCGTCGCCGGCGACGTGCAGCACGACGCGCGCGCCGTAGAGGATCGCGTCGTTCGTGCGGCCGATCGCCGCCATGTCGTCTCCGGCCACGGGGGGCAGGGGGGCCGAGCCGTGGGCCGAGACGATCCGGGACAGGTCGAACTTCAATTCCGCCAGCTTGTGCAGCGCCGTCTCGATCGACCGGGCGACCACCTGCAAGCCGCCGGCCAGGCTGGCGGTGGGGGCGGCCAGCAGCGTCACGTTGTACGGCTCGACGCCGCACTCCCGGGCGATCTTCGCGTAGATCTCCGGGGGCGGGATCTTCCCGGTCTCCAGCACGCCGACGATCGACTCGGAGTCCTCGCGGAAGCCGATCCTGTCGAAAATCTCCTCCTTGCCCCTCGCCGCGCGCATCGGCCCGGAGCCCATCCCGAAGAACTTCCCCTCGGAGAGGGCCCAGCCGGCGTACTGGCTGGCCAGGCACGCCTGGACGGGATGGTCGGTCCACACGCGGACGATCGGCATGGCGTGGCCGTCGACCTCCCCCATGGAGAGGGAAACCTCGGCCAGACCCCCCATGCACGCCCGCGCCAGGTCCAGCCCGGCGGCGAGGCCCCCGCGCTGCTTGACGCCGCAATCGATCAGCCGGCCGCCGCCGTCGATCTCGCTGGAGGCGACCCGGCGCTCCTCGGCGGCGGCGACCAACGCCTCGACGATCCCCGCGGCGCGGGCGTTCAGGTTCAGCGGCATGGCGGACCTCAAGCGGGCGAGACGACGCTCGGCGATGGGATGAGGACCTCGCCCTGGCCCCCCCCCGCCAGGTCGCCATTGTACCGCTCGAACCGCGCCGACGACACCGCCCGCGGCAGTTCGAAGCCGAGCCCCGCCAGGTGGTCGCGATACATCCGCAAAAAAGGGAAGGCGAAGCACCCCGCGCGGGCGAACGTCGGCGGGATGAGCGACGAGCCGTCGTCGTCCAGCCCCGCCAGCACGAGCGTCCCGCGCCTCATGCCGACCCCGGGCGACGCCCCGACCGCGCCGCAGGCCACGATGGTCCCGGCGATCATCCCCCGCCCCAGGAGCGGGCCGACCGACCCGCGCACGGCGATCAGGCCCCGCCGCATCATCAGGCCGACGTCGGCCCCGGCGTCGCCTTCGACCAGCACGATCCCCTCGCGCATGCCGCGACGGCTGCCGGGGAAGGCCGCGGCCAGGCCGTCGCCGGCGGACCCCCGGATCCGCAGCAGCCCGCCGGACATCTCCGCGCCGGCCCAGTCGCCGCACGACCCGTGCAGCTCGACCTCTCCTCCCGACATCCCCGCCGCGAATCGAGGCCCAACGTCTCCCCGGACGACCAGCGTGCCCGAGGCCAGCTCCCGGCCGATCGCCGCCACGTCCGAAAGGTCTCCCTCGACGGTCAGTCGGTCGTCGCCCGCGTCGCCGCTCACATCGAACAGCTCGCCAAGCTCGGCCGTCGCGTTCCCCAGGCGCAAGGGGACGCGGGCGGCCTCGGAGGGGGACCGCCCGCGGAACGTCTCGGGCTTGATCGGCGAGCCGTCGACCGGGATGCCGATCGACGCCCGCCGCCTGAGGGTGAGGCTCATGTGTCAGGACTCATGGTCGTGATCGTGGTCTTGATCGTGGCGATGGCGCCGGGCGGACGGGTGAGAGACCGCCTCGATGGGCTCGCCGTTCCGGGCGCCGGCCTGGACGTCGGCCGTGACCAGCCCGGCGGAGACCATCGCGTCGCGCATCTGGTTGGACAGCTCGCCGAGATTGCCGGGCGTGTGGGGGATCAGGATCGTGTTGCTGCGCGAGCTGGCGCCGATCTCCTTGAGCGTGTCGAAGTACTGCGTCATCAGCACCAGGTTCATCACGTCCTGGGCGCTGGTGCCGGGGACCGACTTCTGGAACTCGTCGACCGACTCGCGGAGGCCCTCGACGATCGCGCGCCGCTGGTCGGCGATGCCCTTGCCTTGAAGGGCCTTGCTCTGGGCCTCGGCCTCGGCCGCCTTGACCTTCAGGATTCGGTCGGCCTCGCCCTTCTCGGTGGCGGCGATCCGCAGGCGCTGGGCGGCGTTGATCTCGTTCATCGCCTCCTTCACCTTGCGGTCGGGCTCGATGTCGGTGACGAGCGCCTTGACGATGCCGTAGCCGAAGTCGTACATCACGTGCGACAGCTCGTTCTTCACCACGTCGGCGATCTCGTCCTTCTTCTCGAACACGTCGTCGAGCTTCAGCCGCGGCACCCGGGCGCGGACGACGTCGAAGATGAACGCCGCCATCTGCGTGTGCGGGTCGGACAGCTTGTAGAAGGCGTCATACACCTTGTCCGGCAGGACCGCGTACTGCACCGAGACGACGACGTGGACGAAGACGTTGTCCTCGGTCTTCGTCTCCACCCGGACGTCGAGCTGCTGCACCCGCAGGTTGATCCGGCCGGCCACCAGCTCGACGAACGGCACCTTGAAGTTCAGGCCCGGCTGGGCCACCCGGACGAACTTGCCGAAGCTCTGGATGATCGCGGCCGTCTGCTGCTGCACCGTGAAGAACGGCCCGAAGATCATCATCACGATCAGCCCCAGGAACACCAGCACGCCGATGCCGATCAGATACTCCATGGGCCACCTACCTCACATCGTTGGAACCTTGATCCGTCGCGATCGTGTATTCGCACGGCGGCCGATTTTCTTACGCCGGACACGCCGCGCCGTCACGCTTTCAGCGCGTCGCGCAGTCGGATGTGGTGCGGCCCCAGCTTGCCGCCGTAATTTCCCGAGGTGATCGCCACCAGCCCGCGATCCCCACGGACCGCGGCCCGGACCCCGACGGCCGTGGCGCGCTCGACGGCTTCGAGCGTCAGCCCGTCGATGACGATCTCGTAGCCGCAACGGACGTCGGCCGGCAGGTCGGTCGGGACGAGTCCGCGGAGGCTCGGCGCGTAGGCGGTGTTGGTGCTGGCGCGCAGCTTCTTGTACTTGCTCCCCACCTTCGACCCCGACCGCGCGATCCCGCCGGGGAAGGGGAGGATGATTCCCTCGACCGCTCGCATCGCGTCGGCGGCCTCCTCGGCGGCGGCGAGGACGCCCGCGGGGTCGGCGCCCATCATGATGATGTTGCCGCCGGCCACCCCCTTGGTCGTGCCGAAGGCTTCCTCGCAGACGAACTCGCCGTCCATGACCGGGATCCGCCAGTAGCGACGGCCCGCGAGCCGCTTCGAGATCTGCCAGCCGTCGCCGAAGTACCGCAGACGGCCGCCGACGACGATGTCCTTCTCCCCGAGCGGGAGGCCGTTGAAGCAGGCGGTCGTGGGGCAGGTCATGACGCACTGGCCGACGCGGTTGACGAGCGCCTTCTCCAGGGCGTCGCGGCTGAACGCGAACGCCAGGACGCTCACGCCCGGTCGGCCGTCGGGCGTCTCGGCCTCGGAGAGCCGGCGCTCGACGGCGACCTCGGCGTCGCAGCCGATGACGCTGGTGCCATAGCCGGAGATCGTCGCGCCCGCGATGCCGGCCCATCGCGCGGAATCCGCCGTGATGATCGCGCGAGCGGCGGTCATCGGGAACGCCTCGGCGAACGTGTCGACGATCGCCACGCCGTCCAGGATCATGGCCGGGCCCCCGTCCGCACTCCCAGCGGATTCGCCACGTCGTCGAGCCCCAGCGCGAAGTTCGCCGGGTGGAACGACGCCTTCTCGCCCAGCCGCGCCGAGAGCGCCGCGCCCGCGTCGGCATCGACGCCCACTTCCGCGAAGAGCGTCCGGCCGACCGGCGCGGCGGCCAGCGTGCCGTCGTCCACCACGACCTCGCCGGCCTTCACGACCCATCGCGGCAGGGCGAACATCCGGCGGCGGTCGTCGTCCGGGGCGTAGATCGTCACGTCGCCGTCGGCGCCGGGGGCGAGGTGGCCCTTGCGGTCCAGCCCGAGGATCCGCGCCGGGCCGGCCCGGGTGACGATCGCGACATCCCTCAGCGTGTACTCGCGCGTGAGGTCTTTCAGCCCGGTGCGCTCGCGGGCCTTCTCCGGCAGCCGGCCGAGCGTCTCGTCGCGGAGGTTCCGGTCCATCAGCAGCGCGATCACGTCGGGGTACGAGCGGAACGAGGCGCCGTTGGGGTGGTCGGTGGAGAGTGCGACGCGCCAGGGGTCGTCGACGCGGAGGAACCATTCCAGGCCCACGGCCCACTGGATCGCGTGGACGAAGTTCCGGTCCCTGTACTCGATGGGCGAGACGCCGCAGCCGTCCTCCTGCTCGACGTCGTGGTTGTACCACTTGCGGCCGGTCAGCGCGGCGAGGTAGTGGCCGGTGGGGCCGTCGGCGGTCATGCTCGTGGTCTCGCCGAACATCACCTGGCCGACGTCGACGGTGATGCCGTCGTGGGCGTTCACGAAATCGGCGAGCGGGCCGACCATCGCGCCGAAGTCCTCGGGCGCGTCGGGCGATCCGCCGTAGCTGTGGAACTGGACGTGCGCCATGTGGACGCGACGCCCCTGGAGCGTCCGCATCCCTTCCAGCGTCTGCTCCCAGTTGCCGGCGACCCCCAGGTTCAGGCCGTGGAAGTGGACCGGGTGGGGCAGGGCGAGCGCGTCGGCCGCCTCCGCGAGCGCCGTGACGATCTCGCGCGGGCTGACGTCGAAGCCGTCGACGCGGTCATCCCAGCCGGACAGCCGCGAGCCCCCTTCCTTCCACTGCTCGACCCCGCCGGGGTTGACCGCCTTCACGCCGAAGCCCCGCGTGGACTCTAGCAGCCACGCCACCGTCCGCTCGACCGCCGCCCGGTCCCTGGCCCGCACGGCTTCCAGTATCAGGTGGTTGTTCCCCATCAGGACGAGCATGGCCTTGTCGACGAGCGGCACGTCGGCGAACTCGGCGTGCGCGCCCCGCGCGGCCAGCGGAGGGATGGCGGCGTCGACGGCCGTGGTGTAGCCGAGCCCCGCGTAATGGTAGCCGGTGGCGAACGAGCTGGGGACGCTCCCCAGCGTCCCCGAGCGGAAGCCGCGCGCGCGCCGGAGCACGTCGTCCTCGCCCCGGCGCTCCTCCGGCCGCATGATCCGCGCGGCGTTCACCTTGGAGCCGGCGACGTGCGAATGGACGTCCACGCCCCCCGGCATGACGACATATCCCCGCGCGTCGATGACGCGGTCGGCGCGGGCGTCGGGATCGGCCGGCGCGGCGACGACCTGGCCGTCGCGAATCCAGACGTCCGCCACGCCGTCCACGTCGTTCGCCGGGTCGACCACATGGCCCCCGCGGATCAGCAGCGTGCTCACGGCGCCTCCTCCCCGACCGCCGCCCGCAGCCGCTCCAGCCATTCCGTGGCCCCCGGCATGGTCGCCGCCCGCAACGCCCGGACCGGCAGCGAAACGCCGTCGACGCGCGTGAACGTGCCGGCGTCGTCGACCCCCGGCGTCCCCGCCGGCAGCGCGACCGTCGCCAGCGCGAACGCCTCGTCGCCCGGGTCGCCGATGAAGATCCACGGATTGCCGCCCGGGACGGCTCCCGAAGTCGGCCCGCCGATCACCAGCGCGGCGTCGAACGCCCCGCGCGCCAGCCTGGCGGCGGCCGAGGACTCGCCCGGCCACGATTCCGGGAAGCCGGCGCCCAGGTCGACCCCGGGAGCGAACCCGGTCTGCCACGCCATCACGCCTTCCGCCCCGTGCGGGTTGCCCGCCTCGCCCAGCCCGATTGTCACCAACCTCGTGTTGCGGGCCAGATCGCGAACGAGCGCTGTGACCGCCTGCCGGCGGGCCTCGACCAGCGAGCCAGCCCCCCGGCCGGCGGCGCTTCCCGTGAACCACGCGCCGTAGCGGGCGCCTTGCAGCGTCTCGACCAACTCTTGCAACGTCGCCAGACCGTGCCCGGTCGCGGTCTCCACGCGATGGGGATCGAGCGGCGCCTCGCGCGCCAGCGCCCGGAGCGTCAGCAGCAGGTCGAGTTCCCGCTCGGGCGCGACTTGCAGGAAGACGTCGGCCCGCCGGGCGGTGTCGGTCTCGGTCGCGTCCAGGACGATCGCGCGGCGGCCGTCGCGATCGGGGAGCGAGTAGCGTTCGAAGTGACGAGGATGGGTGGTCGCCGGGTCGCAGCCCCAGAAGACGACGACGTCCGCGCGGGCCTTGACCTCGCCGAGCGTCGCGCCGACGGCCCCGTAACGCTGCATCGCGACGACCCGCGGCCAGGCCGTCGCCGCGTCCCCGGCCTCGATCGCCGCGCCGATCCGGTCCGCCAGCGCGACGGCCCGCCGGGCCGCCTCGTTCGTCGCGCGCTCCAGCCGCAGCACCACCGGGGCGTTCGCCCCCGCCAGAATCGCCGCCGCCGCCTCGACCGCCTCGTCCGCGACCACCTCGCGGCCATTTACCCGACAAGGCGGCGCGACCGCCGGCTCGACCGACAGGCCGACGAGTTTCGGCCTGGCCAATTCGCAGGCCCCTCGGGCCTCGACGACGACGCCCGCATCGGCCCGGATCTCCAGGTCGTCGCACAGGCAGCCGCAGAGCGTGCAGGTGTAGGGAAGCATGGTCCGCCGGTCGTCGAGTCACCCATCGTCCGGCCTCGCGCCGGGCCGCCCATGAACATAGCAGGCCGGCGGACGCCGACCAAGGGATCAGGCATCAACGCCGCGGCCCGACAACGCTTGGGGATGGGCCCGGACTTTCGTCGTCCAGGCCGCCGGTCTGGTAGTCTCTCCCGCCGAAAGAGCAAGGCCGCGAGAGCGGCGGGAGAGGGGACGCGCGTTGCGCGCTCGCCCAAAAGTTGAGGAAACGCGGTCCCCTTCAGGCGTGCGAGTGCTCCAGGCAGACGAACAGGTTGGCGGCGGCCACGGTCAGGCCGCAGAGGACGCCGTAGAAGGCGCGGAAGGCCCAGGCGTCGGGGGAGTCGTGGGGGTGGACCAGGATCAGTCCGAAGAAGACCGCCGCCAGCGCCAGGGCGACGGCCGCCGGCCCGCGATAGTCCGACCTCGATCGCGACGGCGCGCCTTCCGGCCCCCCCAGCAGGGAGGCGAGGGGGAGGATCAGGGCGATGAGCAGGGCGTGGACGAGGAACATTCCCATCGGCCGGGCTCCTTTTTCGGGAAGGGATCGAGGCTGCATCCATCCGGCCCATGCCGCTCGGCCGTCGCCGCGTGCCACCGATTCCGCGATTGGCCGCGTCCCCCCCGCCCGGGTATCCTCGCGGCTTCCGACCGCGACGATTACGACGGATGGAGGGCCCGATCGGTGGCCATCGCCAAGACCAACGCCGTGCGACTGCTGGACCGTCTGGGGATACCCTACGAACTCCGCGACTACGATGTGGACCCCGACGACCTCGTCGCCGAGTCGGTCGCCCGAAAGATCGGCCTGCCGCCGGAGCAGGTCTTCAAGACCCTGGTGGCCCGCGGCGACAAGCGCGGCGTCTGCCTGGCCGTCGTCCCCGCCGACTGCGAGTTGGACCTCAAGGCGCTCGCGAAGGCCACCGGCGACAAGAAGATCGACACCGTCTCGCTCAAGGAGGTCGAGCCCCTCACCGGCTACATCCGCGGCGGGGTCACGGCCATGGCGTGCAAGAAGACCTATCCCGTCTTCCTGGAGGAGACGGCCGAGCTGTTCGACGTAATATCCGTCTCCGCCGGCATCCGCGGCGTCCAGATCCTCCTCGCCCCCGCCGACTACATCCGGGCCGTCGCCGCCACGATCGCGCCCATCGCCAAGCCCAAGGCGTGACCGATCGACGCCGACGCCCCGCCGCATCCCGGATGCGGCCGTGATCTCGGCCGCGTGATCGTCGATCCGCCCCGGATCGGAGTGGCGAGGTGCCCTCCCGCCCCGTAGGATTTTTGTTGTGCAAGCTGGCGGGCGGACGATCGGCACACCCTCGGGGCGGGCGCATGATGTGGGGACGACGCCTTCGGGCGGCCTTGGGATGGACGGCCTGGCTGGCCCTGGCGACGGTCGCCTTCGGGGACGAGCCCGCCGATCCGGCGGCCGTGGAGTTCTTCGAGCGGAGCGTCCGGCCGATCCTGGTCGAGCGCTGCGTGAGCTGCCACGGCCCGGAGAAGGCGAAGGGGGGGCTGCGCCTCGACTCCCGCGCCGGGGCGCTGGCCGGCGGCGACAGCGGCCCGGCCGTGGAGCCCGGCGACGTCGACGCCAGCATGCTTGCCGAGGCCATCCGCCATGATGGCGACGTGCGCATGCCGCCCAGGTCGAAGCTCGATCAGCCCGAGATCGACATCCTGACGGCGTGGATCGCCCGCGGGGCGCCGTGGGGCCCGGAGCCGGAAAGGCCCGCCGCGTCGCCGAAGGGGGGCGCGTTCGAGGACTCCGAAGAGTTCGCCCGCCGCGCGCGGTCCTGGAGCTTCCAGCCGATCCGGGAGGTCGAGCCCCCGGCCGTGGGCGGCGACTGGCCGCGCGGGGCGATCGACCGCTTCCTGCTGGCGGCGATGGCCGAGAAGGGTCTGGAGCCGTCCCCGGAGGCCGACCGCCGCACCCTGATCCGCCGCCTGTCGTTCGACCTCGTCGGCCTGCCGCCGACGCCGGCGGAAGTCGCCGAGTTCCTGGCCGACGACGCCCCCGACGCCTACGACCGCCTCGTCGAGCGGCTCCTCGCCAGCCCCCATTACGGCGAGCGCTGGGGGCGGCACTGGCTGGACCTCGTCCGCTTCGCCGAGACCTCCGGACACGAGTTCGACTACGACATCGTCAACGCCTGGCGCTACCGCGACTACGTCGTCCGCGCCCTCAACGCCGACCTCCCCTACGACCAGTTCGTCGTGGAGCACCTGGCCGGCGACCTCCTCCCGGAGCCCCGTCGGAACCCGGCGGACGGCTCCAACGAGTCCATCCAGGGGACCGGCTTCTTCTGGCTGGGGGAGGGCGTCCATTCGCCCCTGGACCTCCGCGACGAGGGCGCGCGCCGGGTCGACAACCAGATCGACGTCGTCTCCAAGACGTTCCTCGGCCTGACGGTCGCCTGCGCCCGGTGCCACGACCACAAGTTCGACCCCATCGGCGCCCGCGACTACTACGCCCTCGCCGGGTTCATGCGGAGCACGCGCATCCAGCAGGCGTTCCTCGACTCGGACGTCCGCATCGCCCCGATCGTCGCCGAGCTGGAGGAGCGCAAGGCCGCGCTCGCGGCGATGCTCGCCGAGGCGGCGCCGAAGCTCCCCGCGCCTCGCCGGGCCGAGGTCGAGGCGCTCCTGAGCGCTCCCGAGGCCGGGGCGGGCGAGGCTCGCCCGGCGCCCGAGGATCTGGCAGCCTGGCGCCTCTCCGGCGACGCATTCCGGGCGCGGCCGACGGTCCCCTTCCGGGTCGAGCCCTCCCGCCTCGTCGCCGCGCCGGCGGGTTCGCCGGGCAGCGGCTGGATCTCCGACCGGCTCCAGGGGGTCGCAAGGTCGCCCACGTTCACCATCGCGGGGAGTCGTCTGCACGTCCTGGCCGGCGGGGCCGGCGGGCGGCTCAACGTCGTCATCGACGGATTCGAGAAGATCCGAGGGCCGATCTACGACGGCCTGACCGTCGCGGTAAACCATCCCGACGCGCCGCGCTGGATCACGATCGACGTCGCCGCGTGGGTCGGCCACCGCGCGTACCTGGAGGCCTGCGACGGCGCGACGCCCGACTTCGGCGGGTCCGTCGCGACCCTCGTGGATGGGAGGGGTTGGATCAACCTTCACGCCGTCCGGCTCGGCGACGGCCCGGCCCCGCCGGCGGTCGAGGTCCCGACGGCGGTCGCGGTCGATCCGGCCGACCTCGTCCGGGAGATCGCGGCGGTGGATTCGCCCCTGGCCGCGCGGATCGCCGCGGCGCTGGAGGAGCATCGCGAGATCGAAGCCCGCATCCCCGACCCGGCGCTCGCCCCCGCGGCCCTCGACGGCGACGGCGAGGATGAATTCCTCATGGTCCGCGGCAGCCCGAGGACGCTGGGCGATGCCGTCCCTCGCCGGCTGCTCGCGATCCTCGGCGGCGGCGGCCCGGCGCCGGACGCCCCCGGCAGCGGGAGGCTGGAGCTGGCCCGCGCCATGGTGGACGTCCGCGCGAATCCCCTCATCGCCCGCGTCCTGGTCAACCGGCTCTGGCGGCATCACTTCGGCGAGGGCCTGGCGAGTTCGGTCGACGACTTCGGGGCGATGGGCCGCGAGCCCTCGCACCCGGAGCTGCTCGACTGGCTCGCCTCGGAGTTCGTCCGCGGGGGCTGGTCGCTGAAGGCGATGCACCGGCTGATGGTCGGCTCGTCCGCGTATCGGATGGTCGCCCGCGCCACGCCGGACGCCGACCGCGCCGACCCTACCAACGCCCTGCTGCACCGGTCCAACGTCCGCCGGCTGGAGGCCGAGGCCGTGCGAGACGCGCTCCTGGCCGTCTCCGGCCGCCTGGATCGTCGCGCCGGCGGGCCGAGCGTCCCGCCGCACCTCTCGCCGTACATGGAAGGCCGCGGGCGGCCCGGCCGGAGCGGCCCGCTCGACGGCGACGGCCGCCGCGGCCTGTACCTCCAGGTCCGGCGCAACTTCCTGAACCCGCTGTTCCTGGTCTTCGACGCCCCGGTCCCGGCCGCGACGACGGGCCGGCGCCACGCCACCAACGTCCCCGCGCAGGCGCTCGCCCTGCTGAACGACCCGCTGACGGTCGAGCTGGCCGGGGCGTGGGCCGCGCGCGTCCTGTCCGAGGTGTCCGACGACGCCGCGCGCGTCGAGCGGCTGTACCAGGAGGCGTTCGCCCGGCCGCCGACCGCCGACGAGTCGGCCCGATGCCTCGCCTTCCTGGCGGACCGGCCCGCGGGCGCGGAGGGGGCGTGGGCCGAGCTGGCCCACGCGCTGTTCAACGTCAAGGAATTCGTGTACGTCGACTGACCGCCGCGAACGGGGCCCGCCATGCATCGCCGAAGCTTCTCCACTCCGATCGACCGCCGCGGCATGCTCGCCCGCTGCGCCAACGGCTTCGGCGCGGTGGCCCTCTCGGCCCTGCTGCGCGACCGGGCCTTCGCCGCCGATCCGTCCGCCGCCGGGACGCACCACCCGGCGATGGCGACGAGCGTCATCTTCCTGTACATGGACGGCGGCCCGTCGCAGATGGACACCTTCGACCCCAAGCCCAGGCTCGACCGCGAGCACGGCAGGCCGATCGGGGTGAAGACGGCGCCGACCCAATTCAACGACGTGGGCGCCGTGCTCAAGAGCCCCTGGAAGTTCCGCCGATACGGCGAGTGCGGCGCCCCGGTCTCAGACCTTTTCCCGAACGTGGCGCGGCACGTCGACGAGATGGCCATCATCCGGTCGATGACCTCGGAGTTCTCCGAGCACACCACGGCCAACTATTTCCTGCACACCGGCAGCGGGCTCCAGGGCCGGCCCAGCCACGGGGCCTGGACGACCTACGGCCTGGGGAGCGAGTCGCGGGACCTCCCAGGCTTCGTCGTCCTGAGCGGCGGCCTGATCCCGCCGGGGGGGATGGACTGCTTCAGCAACGGCTTCCTCCCGGCCGCGTTCCAGGGGTCGGTCTTTCGGCCATCGGCGGAGGCCGTCGCCAACATCCGGCCGGCGGAGTCCGCGCCCGGCGGCCAGCTCCGCAAGCTCGACCTGATCCGCGACCTCGACCGCGGCGTCGCCGACCGCATGGGCCGCCCCGACGCGCTGGAGGCGGCCATCGCCAACTATGAGCTGGCGTTCCGGATGCAGGCGTCCGTGCCGGGCCTGATGGACCTGGACGGCGAATCGCCCGCCACGAAGAAGCTGTACGGCCTGGACGACGAGTACGAGCCGACGCGGATCTTCGCCCGCGAATGCCTGGCCGCCCGGCGACTGGTCGAGCGCGGGGTGCGGTTCGTGGAGGTCCTCTGCCCGTCCGTCGGCCATGACCGCTGGGACCAGCACTCCGACCTGAAGGGGGGCCACGAGCGGAACGCCCGCGCCGTCGACCGGCCCATCGCCGGGCTACTGACGGACCTGAAGGGACGCGGGCTGCTGGATTCCACGCTGGTCTTCTGGGGGGGCGAGTTCGGCCGGACGCCCATGGCCCAGGGGAAGGACGGCCGCGACCACAACCCCTTCGGCTTCACGGTCTGGCTGGCCGGCGGCGGCGTCAAGGGGGGCGTGACCCACGGCGAGACCGACGACTACGGCTACCACGCCGTCGTCGACAAGGTGGAGATGTACGACCTCCACGCCACGATGCTCCACCTCCTTGGCCTGGACCACGAGCGGCTGACCTACCGCTTCGGCGGACGCGACATGCGCCTCACCGACGTCCACGGCGAAGTGGTCACCCCCATCCTGGCCTGAGACCGCGCCCCGCCCGTCTCCGGTTCCATTCCGTCCGTCCTCGGCCGTGTTTCATCGCAAACTCCTCCCTCCGCGCAATCCGTATACACCGTCACAATGGGGGTATCGCGCGTTCGACCGGAGAGCGGCCGATGGGGACGATCGAAACGGCGGGACTGGTCGATCAAGCGGCTTGCTCGACCCTCACCAACGTCCCCGCGCGGGGTCGGCCCCAGGGACGCCGGCCGTCTCCCTGGCGTCCGACCGTTCGGGCATCGGGCGGTTACCGCTCGGCGCGACAGCAGGCCGATTTGAAAGCGTCCCCCGTCTCGCCGGGAGAGGGCGGCCGCGCGGCGGCTGACGACTTCCTGGGTCTGGTGGCGGCCATCCAACCCGCCCGCCTCGTCGCGGCCCCGCGTCGAGCGACACCTCGCGAAACGCGATCGATTTCGACGAACGAAGCCAACTTTCAGGCGGCTGAAACCGACGCTAGAATTCGCCACTACAACGCTTTACGACTTGCCTCCCGCGTCGGGCGCGACGACGAACGAACCCAAACGGAGCCAGGCTTCCGGGTCGGCCGTCCAGGGCTCGCGGGGGAGCCGGGCGAGGTCGAACGCGTCGATCCAGTCGGCGGGGGCGGAGTCGATCGACTCGTCGGCGAGGCCGCACGAACGCGCCAGGAGGCCGACGAGCCGGCGCGGGTCGAGGCCCCGCTCGCGCAGGGTCGCCAGCTTGATCGAGCCGTCGCGCTTCGCCAGTCGCCGGCCGTCCGGGCCGAGCACCAGCGGGACGTGGCCGAAGCGCGGCGGCGTCCAGCCGAGTGCCCGGTACAGCAAGATCTGTCGCGGCGTGCTGGGGACCAGGTCGTCCCCCCGGATCACGCGGTCCACCCCCATCAGGGCGTCGTCCACCACCACCGCGAGCTGATACGAAGGGCCGAGCCCGTTGCGTCCCACCAGGAAATCGCCCCCCAGCCGCGCGGGGTCGAGCGACCTCGGCCCCAGCACCAGGTCGTCCCAAACGACCGGGCCGTCGGGCACGCGGAACCGCCAGGCGAAGGGCCGGTCGCCCAGCGCCTCGGCGTCGGCCGCCGAGCGCCCGGCGCAGGTGCCGGGGTAGGTCGGGCCCTCGTCCTCGGCGTGGGGCGCGGAGGCGGCGCGCTCGATCTCGGCGCGGGTGCAGACGCAGGGATAGACCAGCTCGGCCGCCTTCAATCGCGCGAGGGCCTCGTCGTGAATCGCCCGCCGCTGGGACTGGACGTAGGGCCCGCGCGGGCCGCCGACGTCCGGGCCCTCGTCCCAGTCCAGGCCGAGCCAGGCGAGATCCACGAGCGCCGCGGCGGTCGCCTCGGGGCGGGCGCGGGCGGCGTCGAGATCCTCGATCCGCATCGCGATCGGCCCCCGCTCGCGGCGCGACGCCAGCCACGCGATCAGGAAGGTGCGGGCGTGGCCGAAGTGCAGGCCCCCCGTCGGCGACGGGGCCAGCCGGCCGCAACCGGCTCGGATATCTTGCCGAGGCTCCAAGTCCGTCCCCTCCGGGCCCCGCGCCGGGCCCGACTGGCCTGGTGGCGGGCCGCGCGTTCGGTTCTAATGGGCATGAGTTTAGTATCCCGACGCGCGGGACGGCCAGGCCGGATCGCGCCCGACATCGAACGGAGCATCGCCGTGGACGCCGAGCTGAAGCGAGCCGCCAGGAACGTGATCGACCGGATCATCCATCTGCGAGACTCTCTTTGACTTGGGCGAAAAGCAGTCCCGCCGCGACACGCTCCAGTCCGAGATGGAAGGTCCGTCGTTCTGGAACGACCAGGATAAGGCCAAGGCGACCATCGCCGAGCTGAAGACGCTCAACGGCGTCCTCAAGCCGTTCGAGGACCTGGTCAAGCAGGCCGACGACCTGGCCGCCTCGATCGAGCTGGCCGAGGAGATGGAGACCGACGAGTTCGACGACGACGTCCGCGCCGCCGCCGACAAGGCGAGCAAGGACTTCGCCGCCTTCGAGCTCCAGTCCATGCTCAGCGGCCCCAACGACCACTGCAACGCCTTCCTCACCGTCCACGCCGGCGCCGGCGGCACCGAGGCCTGCGACTGGGCCGAGATGCTCCTGCGCATGTACATGATGTGGGCCGAGGGGCGCGGCTTCAAGGTCCAGATCACCGACCGCGAGGAAGGGGGCGCGGCGGGCATCGCCGAGGCCACCATCCAGATCACCGGGCCCTACGTCTACGGCAACCTCCGCGGCGAGACCGGCGTCCACCGCCTCGTCCGGATCAGCCCGTTCGACTCCAACGCCCGGCGACAGACCTCGTTCGCCTCCGTCGACGTCATCCCCGAGGTCGACGACACGATCGACATCGTCCTGAAGGACGACGAGCTGAAGCGCGACGTCTTCCGCGCCGGCGGCCCCGGCGGGCAGCACCAGAACAAGACCGAGTCGGCCGTGCGCTACACGCACCTCCCGACCGGCGTCGCCGCCGAATCCCGCGGCGAACGCTCGCAGCACAAGAACGACGCCATCGCGCTGGCCGCCCTCAAGGCCAAGCTCATCCGCATGGAGGAGGAGAAGCGCGAGGCCGAGTATGCCAAGAAGTACGACGAGAAGGGCGAGGTCTCCTTCGGGAGCCAGATCCGCTCGTACGTCCTCCAGCCCTATCAGCTCGTCAAGGACTCGCGAACCGGCCACGAGGTGGGCAACCCCCGCGCCGTCCTCGACGGCGACCTCGACGGCTTCATCGAGACCTACCTCCGCGCGAAGCTGGCCAAGGGCGCCGAGCTGAGCAAGCAGTAACGCCGCCATATATAAAAGAAGGGCCGACGGGATGCCGGGTGCCTCGTGGGAGTTGTCGGAGGGGGACGAGTTGGTGACGATCCGGACGCGCGCCGTCCGGGTCGACCTCCGTCGAGTCGCCGATCGATGGATACACGAGGTCGGCCCGGCCGACGGCCCCCCCTGGCTGGCTACGGTCGAGAACCCGCCGGACGCCGACGACCCTTCCCAGGTCGTCAGCCCGGTCTACCAGGAAGTCCAGCACCACTCGTTCGACGACGACGATCGTCGCGTCCGGCTGCTGCTCACCGGGCTGCTGCACAAGCACCATTTCTCGGCCGTGCTGACCATTGAGGTGGACGACTCGGGGGCCACGATCGTCGACCTGGACGTCGCCGATCGCTGCCGCGACGCCGTATCGCGACTGGCCGCCACCTACGAGGTCCGGCTCGCCCCCGGCGAGCTGGAAGACGCGACCCCGGAAGTCGCGACGTGGTCGCTCGGGGACGCCTCGCTGACGATGGCCGCGATCGGCGGCACCGGCCTGGCGACCACCGCCAAGGGCCCGCGCTCCATGCTGGCGCAGGCCGTGGCGGTCATCTCGCCCGGCACCTTCACCCACCGCCTGCGCTATCGCTGGACCTGGGCGACCCGTCCCGGCATCACTCGGTAGACCGCGAGTTCCCCCTCCGCGTGCAGCCGCGCCAGCGGACCGCCGGAGGCCTCGTCTCGATCGGCCCCCGCCACCACGTACTCCGCCCCCTGGCGACCCGCGAGCGCCGCGAGTTGGGCGTCGGTCATGGCGTCGTACCGCCCCTCCAACCGATGCCGCCCCTCGTGGTACGCGCGGACCAGTCCTTCCGGCGGGCCCTCGAATGCGACGTGGTCGCGGAACCGCTCGTACCAGTCGCCCAACCCCCGCGCGTGGTACGGGCTCCCCGCGCGGTTGAAGGCCCAACTTCGCCGCGACCAGAGGCGGAGCCCCTTCGGCCCCGGCGGCCCGATGAACCGGGCGTCGGCCGGCGTGTTCTCTCGGCACCACTCCCCCAGCCGCTCGTCATCCGTCGCCGCGACCGGCGCGAACCGCCACCGCGACGCTAGCTCCGCCGCCGCCGGGTGGGAGGTCGGCGCCAACCCGGCGATCAGCCCGGCCGCCGGCCCCCCCCACGCCGCGACGAGCGCGATCCGGTACAGCCGCCGCCTCCCGATGGCGGGGTAGCCGAATGGAACCCGACCGGCGGCGAGCCCCATCGCCATCCCGGCGACGGCCGCGCCTAGGAACGCCCAATGCCCGCGCTCCGTGTCGTGGCGGGAGAGGAACGCCGCGGCCCAGATCAGCATTCCGACGAAGGCCGCGTCGCGGATCCGGCCGCGGACCCTCGCCGACTCCATCGCGGTGAGCACCACTTCCATCGCCGCGACGACCGCGAACGTCCAGTCGCCGGTGCAAGCGACGACCACCAGCAGCGCCCGCGCGCGGTCGACGATCCCTCCACGCCGCCATAGCCCGACGACGTGCCCGCTCGCGACAACAAGGCAGAGCCCGCGGGCGAGCGTCGCCACGCGGAACGGCTGGAAGACCGTCGCGCCGACATGCTCGACGATTTCCACCGCCACCCACGACCCGGCCAGCCAGGCCAGCGCCACGCCGAGCATCGACAGCAACCGCCGTCGCGGCGAGGCCGCCGCCTCGGGCCGCGGCCACGCCATCGCCACGCCCGCCAGCAAGAGGTACGCCCCGGCCGCCAGCCATTGAGGCTTCCGCCACAGGTGGGGCAGCATGTGCTGCGGGCTCTGGAGTTCGACGGTCAGCAGCCGGAAGGTCTCCGGGGGCAGGCCCTCTCGCAGGTTCCCGAACGGGGCCAGGTTCACCAGCAGCCCCGGCGCGATCGCCAAGCCCATCGCGGCGATCGCCCCGACCGCCAGCCGCCGCGATGCCCCGTCCAGGATCGCCCACGCGAGCCACGCCCCGGAGAAGACCATCGCCAGTTGCAGCCCCATCGACGGATGGATCCACGCCGCCAGCCCGAGCAGCGCGGCCGACCGCCGCCAACCGCGCCGGGGATCCTCGACCACCTCCGCCGCGGCGACCCACCCCAGCGCCAGCGCCAGCAAACGGTCGAGGAGCATGGCCTCGAACAGGTGGTTCGTCCCGATGTTCCCGGCCTTCGCCGCCATGAACATGACGACCGCCGTCCACCCGATCGCCCCGGCTCGCTCGCCCCAGAACGCCGAGGCCAGTCGATGCACCCCGCGGACGGTGAGGGCGAACGTCAGCGCGAACATCCCCGCGAGCGTGGCGGGCAGGCCGATCGCCAGCGTCAGCGCCCCCAGGAGTTGCAGCGACCCGCGATGGGGGTTGAAGTCGTCGAAGCACCGGACGAACGGGTCGTCGGCGAAGACCGCGGGGTCGAGCCGATGCAGGAGGATCGGCAGCCGATGGGCTTGATCGCCGTCGAGGCTGTGGTAGCCCTTGATCGTCAGATAGGCGCCAAGGGCCAGGAAGACGAGGCGCCATGGGGGCGTCCCGCGCGGTCGATCCATTGCGTCGTCCATGACCTTCCCCGAACCGCGATCGGCCCGCCTTCCCGGCGTGCTCAACCCGGGATGTTAGCCCGACCGGGCGAGGGGTCAACGCCAGTCGGGCTCGGGCCCACGGTCGCGGCGGGCGTCTCGCTCGGCCTTGAACCGTTCGAGGTCCGCGAGGATCTCGGGGTCGAAGTCGGTCGCGGCGGGGGGCTCCGGGAGTTCCAGACGCGGGATGGGGCGCGGGGATTCGGGGTCGCGGGCCTCGGCGACCTGGCCGTCGGCCTCGCTCGCCACGGGGCCCTCGGTCGGCTTGCTCAGGCCATTGCGGCGGATATGGTCGACGAACCGACGCACCGGGACCGACTCCCAGATTTTCGGCGCGGGATCGTATTCTCGGTTCCATTCCAGGGCCTTGGAGCCGTCGGCCATGTCGCCGACCCAGCCGATCCGATCCCGAAGTTCGCCGGCGTACTTCTGGAACGCCGCCAGCAGGAACACCGCCACGAGCGCCCCCTTCCCGGCGCCCAGGATGAGGCCGGCGAATCGGTCGTCGCGCCGGGCTTCCGCCTTGCCGGAGGGGTCTGGCCGGCGGGCGAGCCTGACGAGCAGCGTGGTCGTCCCGACGATCACCACGTATGCCGCCGCGGCCGAGGTCCACCAGAGGATCCGATCCATCAACGCCGGATCGACCTTCGGGAGACGCTCCAGGACATACGGCCGCGCCTGGTCTCGCACCGGGCTGGCGAGATAGAAGCACGCCACGAACCCCGCGATGCGGATCGCCTGGCCGACGAACCCCCGCAGCCAACCGCGGATCGCGGCGATCAGGATGACCGCCCCCAGCGCGAGGTCCAGCCCCATCTCCCCCTCCTCCCGAACCGGAAACGGCGAGATCGCCCGATGAGCTATTCGCCGCCGGCGGCCGGTTCTTGATCCCCGATGAAACTCGATGGCCGTATCGGCTGTCATCGGCCCGGCCGCCGCGAGGCTTGAGGGAATCCGGGGAGGAAGCGGGATCGGGGTCGGCTCAGTAGCCCTGGGCCTTGAGGTGGGCCACGCTGCGGGCGATCCGACGCTGGCGTTCCTCCAGGCCGGGCTCGGGCTCGCCGCCGATCCCCTCGATCTCGATCGTGTAGGCGCCTCGGTAGCCGACGCCGTCGAGGATCGAGCGGACACGCCCGAAGTCGACCGCGCCGCCGTCGCCGACGGCGGGGAAGTACCAGTCTTCCAGCCCGCCCCGGTTGTCCTTGACGTGCACGTTGCGGACCAGGTGCTTGACCCGCTCCAACTCGTCGCAGGGGTCGACGCCCTCGTTGTAGTAGGCGATGTTCCCGGTGTCGAAGTTGAGCAGGACGTGGGGGTGGTCGACCTCGCCCATCAGGGCGAGCATGGCGTCGGCGTTCTGGGTCGGGCCCTTGTGGGTCTCCAGCGCGAGCGTCACGCCGACGTTCGCGGCGACGTCGCCCAGCCGTCGCAGGGCCTTCACGACCGTCGCGCGCTGGTCGGCGTCGGCGGGCTGTCCGGCGCCGGTGACGCAGATCGGGACGTTGAACCAGCGAGCGGCGAAGCGGATCCGGCGCTCGGTCAGGGCGACGCCGTCCTCGGTGCGGATGTCGGCCCCGCCGACGTTGCAGCCGCTGACCTTCACCTCGTGGCGGTCCAGCAGGTCGACGAACGCCTGGGCGGTGGCGTCGTCGGCCTTCTCGGTGACGACGGCCGACTCGGGGATGACCAGGCCGCCGAAGTCGTGCCCGCGCAGGGCCAGCTCCAGGTGGTGGATGCCGGCGTCGCGGATCATCTCGACGGCCGCGCGCACGCCGGCGGCGCCGTAGCAGTTGGTGAAGCAGCTCAGAGTGTGCATAACTTTCAGGATCCCTCTCCGTCCCGGATCGGCTCCAGCGCCACCGGGAATTCGCTCTCCGGGTCGACCACGCGCAGGGCCGTCCGGCCGTCCAGCACGTCCAGCAGGAGCTTGCCGCACAGCTCGGCCCGCCAGCCCTCGGCCAGCGCAGGGAGGTGGCCGTCGGGCCGCCCCTCGAGCCGCCAGCGGATCAGGCTCCGGAGGTCGGCGTTGCTGGCGACGAGCGAGCCCGCCACCTGGTTCTCCAGGCAGCACTGCGCCAGCGCGGCGGCCAGCAGGTTCGCGACCGTCGAGGCCCCCGGGGCGTCGTCGGGCCGGCTTGCCGGCTCGGGCAGCCGGTCCTCGGGGACGGCGCGGGCGGCCGCCACGGCCGCCAGGATGTCGTCGGCCCGCTGGAGCAGGCCGGGGCGGTTGAAGTCGCGCAGGGCTTCCAGGTCGCGGCGGTTGGCCGGCATCCGCCGGGCGATGGCGGTCACGAGGTCGTCGCGCATGACCTGGCGCATCGGCCGATTCTGCCGACGCGCCTCGTTCTCGCGCCAGTCGGCCAGCCGGCGGGCGGCCTCCAGCGAGCGCCGATTGAGCTGGTTCAGGCCGGGCAGGCGTCGCCAGCGGTCCTGGTCGGCGCGCTGCTCGATCGTCTTGAGATAGTCCGCGAACTCGGCCTCGGCCCACGAGGCGCGGCCCATCCGGTCCAGCTCGCCCCGGAGCTTCTCCTCCATCGCCAGCAGGAATCGGACGTCGTCCAGCGCGTACTTGACCTGCGCCGAGGACAACGGCCGGCGGCGCCAGTCCGTCCGGGTCTCGCTGCCGGAGACCGTGGCGCGGAGGAGCTGATGGACGAGGTTCGTGTGCGACAGGGGGTAGCTGTAGCCGACCAGCCCGGCCGCGATCTGGACGTCGAAGACCCGCCGCGGGAGCCTGCCGGTCCTCAGGTGGCAGATCCGCATGTCCTCGCCGGAGGCGTGCATGACCACGTCGATCTCGGGGTCCAGGACGACTTCCCAGAACGGGTCGACGTCGCCCACGGCCAGCGGGTCGACGACGACCAGGCGTTTCGAGGTCGCCACCTGGATCAGGCAGAGGACCGGCTCGAAGGTGTCCTCGGAGACGAACTCGGTGTCGAAGCCGAGCCGCCGCTCCTCGCGGATGTGATCGACCAGCTCGCGGAGGCCGGCCGCGGTGGCGACGAGGCCCTCTTGTCTCGTGTCAGGCATCAAGGGGGAAGTCTCTCAGGAAGTCGAGGAGGGCGGAGTTGAAGGCGTCGGGGTTCTCGTAGGGCGCCAGGTGCCCCGCGGCGGGGACCACCACGAACCGGCACTCGCCCAGCGCGTCGGCGATGGCCTTCATCTCGTCGCGCGGCGAGATCGCGTCGTCCTCGCCGACCGCGACGAGGACCGGGCAGGAGATCTCCTTGAGGCGTTCGCGGCGATCGGGACGGCAGGCCATCCCGCGGAGCGCGCCGACGACGCCCGGCGGCGGGGTCCCCTCCATCGCGGCCTTCAGCGGCGGGACCAGCCCGGGCCGCTCGCGGAAGGTCGCCTGGGAGAAGAGGCGGGGGAGCATCCCCTCGACGACCGGGCCGACGTCGCCCGACCGCAGGACGGCCTGGGCCGTCTCCTCGCGCTTGGCGGCGGCCGCGGGCGTGTCGGCCGCCGCGCGGGTGTCGGCCAGGACCAGGGCGCCCACCCGCGACTGGTGGTTCAGGGCCATGGAGAGCGCGACGTATCCGCCCATCGACAGCCCGCCGACCACCACCGGGCCCTCGACGCCCAGCTCGTCGAGCGTCGCCACGACCGCGTCGGCCATCTCGTCCATCGTATAGACGCCATCCGGCGCGGGCGACTCGCCGTGCCCCGGGAGGTCCGGCGCGATGACCCGGTGATTCGGCGCGAGCGCCCGGATCTGGGCGTCCCACATCGCGCGGTTCAGCGGGAACCCGTGCAGCAGGACCACGACCGGCCCGCTCCCCACGTCGCTGAATGCCAATCGCATGGCGCCACCCCTTTCGGTCGAGTCGTCCCCCCGTCACGCCCGCCATTCTAGTGTGCCGCCGGCCCGAACGCGAGTAGCCAAGCCCGCCCGCGCTTGATCTCCGCGGGGCGGGCGGGGAGAATCATCGACGACGCCCCCCGAACCCCCTCCCACCGGACGCGACCACGATGGACCGACCGAAGCTGATCCCCCTCGACCGCCCCGAGCTGCCGCCGCTCCCGATCTCGGATCGGCTCCGTGGCCAGCTCGTCTACTTCGTGTCCGGCCCCGACGCCCCCGACCGGCCCGAGCTGGGCGAGAACGAATACTGGTTCGACCGCGACGAGGTCGCGAAGTGGCTCGACGACGGGGTCATCCACCTCGTCTCCCCGCTGGACTCCGACAACGCCACCGAGGTCGAGCTGTCCGAGGAGCAGGAAGACCTGCTCGCCTGGCTGTCCGAGAACAAGGTCCGCCACGCGCGGGTGGGGTAATCGCGGGCCCAGTGGCGGCCCCGCGGCGGCGAGCCTAGAATGGGTCCTTCGCCGCGGGCCGGCTCGCCCGCGTCCCCCAGTTCAAGCCAGGATCGCCCCGATGCCCACGCCGAACCAGCTCTACGACGAAGCCGTGAACCTCCGCGACCAGGGCGACAAGCCCGGCGCGATCGCGAAGCTGGAGGAGGCCGTCGCGGCCGACCCGAGGTTCGCCATCGGCCACGGGATGCTCGCCAGGCTCTACGTCGATCTCGGCGAGTCCGAGAAGGCCATCGCGCACGCCCAGAAGGTCGTGGAGCTGGAGCCGGAAGACGCGTTCAGCTACACGGCGCTCTCGGTCATCTACGTCCGCTGCGGCCGGATCGCCGAGGCCGAGCACGCCAAGGCGATGTCGTGGAACAAGCAGCACGGCATCGAGGACTGATCCGACCCCCAACGACCGGAGCCCGACCATGCGCCGAGCCTTGATCCTCGCGGCCTTCCTGGCGTCGGCCGCCTCGGCCCGCGCCGAGGGGCCGAAGCTGGACGCCCATCGCGACGAGCTGCTGAAGCTCTACACCGACCTGCACCGTGCGCCCGAGCTGTCGATGCGGGAGGAGAAGACCGCCGCCCGCATGGCCGACGAGCTGCGCAAGGCCGGCGCCGAGGTCACGACGGGCGTCGGCCAACTCGGCGTCGTCGGCGTGATGGAGAACGGCGCCGGGCCCGTCGTCCTGGTCCGCGCCGACATGGACGGGCTGCCGGTCACGGAGGAGACGGGGCTCCCCTACGCGAGCAAGGCCAAGGCGGTCGACCCCCAGGGGCGCGAAGTCGGCGTGATGCACGCCTGCGGCCACGACGTCCACATGACCACGCTCGTCGGCGTCGCGAACTGGCTGGCCGATCACAAGGACCGCTGGAGCGGCACGGTCGTCCTGATCGCCCAGCCGGCCGAGGAGCGCATCGCCGGGGCCCGCGCCATGCTGGACGACGGGCTCTACGAGCGTTTCCCGAAGCCCAACTTCGCGCTGGCCCTCCACTGCATGGCCGATGGAGCCGTGGGCGACGTCCATTACCGGGCCGGGCCGATGCTCGCGAGTTCCACGGCGCTCGACGTGACGATCCGGGGCCGCGGCGGGCACGGCTCCATGCCGGACAAGACCATCGACCCGATCACCCTCGCCGCCTTGGTGGTGCTCGACATCCAGACGATCGTGAGCCGGGAGATCTCGCCGTTGGACCCGGCCGTGGTCACCGTCGGTTCGATCCACGGCGGCCTGAAGCACAACGTCATCCCCGACGAGGTGAAGCTGGAGCTGACGCTCCGCTCGTACAAGGACTCGGTCCGCCTCGCCCTGATCGAGGGGATCGAGCGCCGGGCCCGAGCGCTGTCGGAGGCTCACCGCGCCCCCGAGCCCACGGTCGAGGTGGTCGAGCACACCCCGGAGACCTCGAACGACCCTGAGCTGGTGGCCCGCGTGACCCCCATGCTGCGCGAGGCCCTCGGCGACGACCACGTCCACGAGGCCCAGCCCGTCATGGGGTCGGAGGACTTCGCCCTCTACGCCCGCGACGGCGTGCCGATCATGATGCTCTGGCTGGGGACCGTCCCCGCCGAGCGCATCCAGGCGGCGAAGGACGCCGGCGAGCCGCTCCCCGGCCTGCATTCCAACAAGTACTATCCCGAGCCGGAGGGGAGCATCGCCGTCGGCGTGAAGGCCATGACCGCCGCCGTCTCCGGCCTCCTCCCGCCGAACCGGCGGCCCCAGCCATGATCGATTCGCCGCCGTACCGTCTGGACGACCCCGACTCGATCCCCAGCCCGTCGCTGCTGGTCTTCCGCGACCTCGTCGCGGCGAACCTGGACGCCATGATCGGGCTGGCGCGGGGGGCCGATCGGCTCCGGCCGCACGCCAAGACCCACAAATCGGCCGACGTCATCCGCATGGGCCTTGCTCGGGGGATCACCAGGCACAAGTGCGCCACGATCGCCGAGGCCGAGATGCTCGCGCGGGCCGGCGCGACCGACGTGCTGCTCGCCTACCCGCTGGTCGGGCCGAACCTCGCCCGCTTCGCCTCGCTTTCGGCCGCCTTCCCCGATGTCGCCTTCCGCGCCGTGGTCGACGCCGCCGAGCACGTCCTGGGGCTGTCCGACGCCGCCGCGCAGCTCGACCGGCCCATCCCCACGCTGCTCGACCTGGACGTCGGCATGGGCCGGACCGGGATCGCGCCGGGGGACGCCGCGGCGCGGGTGTACGAGCGGATCGACCTGTCGCCGGGCCTGGTCCCCGACGGCATCCACGCCTACGACGGCCACCTGGGCATCGCGGACGTGGGCGAACGGACGGCCGCGGCGAGGGGCGTCGAGGAGGTCGTCGTGGGGTTCCGCGACCGCCTGGCGGGGTCGGGCCTGCCGGTCCCCCGCCTGGTGATGGGGGGGACGCCGACGTTCCCGATCCACGGCGCGTTCCGGGAGCCGGGCGTCGAATGCTCGCCGGGGACGGTCGTCTACCACGATTACAACTACGCGTCGCGGTTCCCCGACCTGCCGTTCACGCCGGCCGCGCTCCTCCTGACTCGCGTCGTCAGCCGGCCACGCGCCGGCCGCCTCTGCCTGGACCTGGGCCACAAGGCCGTCGCCGCCGACACGCCGCCGCCCGGCCTACGCGCGTGGCTCCCCGCGTTGCCGGACGCGAGGGTCGCCGGCCACAGCGAGGAGCACCTGTTCCTCGACGTCGCCGACGCCGAGCGCTTCCCCATCGGCGCGCCCCTGCTGGCGATCCCCGCCCACATCTGCCCCACCGTGGCCCTCCACCGCCGCGCCCTGGTCGTCGCCGGCGGCCACGTCGTGGACGAGTGGGAGACCACCGCGCGCGACCGTCGCCTGACGTTCTGAACCGCGGGCGCGACCCGTCGAGCCGGGCATGTGGTTTGCTAGACAGGCCGTGCCCCGGGGCCGAGCGGCGCGGCGGGTCGCCGCGCCTTCGACGCCCCCGGCATCGTCATCGGGTCGCGCCATGTTCTTCATGCCGTTCAACATCCTCGGGATGTGGTTCCGGGGCCTGCTCGCCGTCGCGATCCTGGCCGGCGGGGTCTACCTGCTGAATCGCTGGTACGACGACGCCCACGTCGTGGAGCGAATCCCCACCTCGCGCCGCGCCGACGGGGCGACGGTCGAGACCGTGGCGAATCGCCGCGTGTTCCGGTTCGACCCCGGCTGGAACCGGCCCACCCTGGAACTGGGTGCCGCCCTGGCCCTGCTGATCTGGGGGACCGCGGGCGGGGCGATCGGGCACGGCCTCTCCAGGCTGACGCTCAGGCGAGGCGCGCCGTCTGGCGCGACCGACGCCCGGGACGCTCGCGCTCGGGGCGGTGCCGCGACCATCGGCCCGGAGGCGGACGTCGATCCATCGGGCGATCGGACCGGCGAGAGCCACACGATCCGGCGCCCCGACGGCACCGAGCTACGCGTCGAGTGTCATGGCCGCCGAGACGCGCCCCCGATCGTCTTTTCCCACGGCTGGGGCGTCGACAGCACGGCGTGGTTCTACCAGAAGCGATACCTGGCCGAGCGGTTCCGCGTGATCATCTGGGACGAGCCGGGGCTGGGCCTCTCCACGCAGCCGGCCAATAAGGACTATCGGCTCGAGAAGTTCGCGGCCGACCTCGACGCCGTGCTCGCGCTCGCCGACGGCCGTCCCGCGGTGCTCGTCGGGCACAGCATCGGCGGCATGGCCACGCTGACCTACTGCAAGGAGCATCCCGAGGCGCTCGGCGCGCGGGTCGCCGGCGTGGTCCTCGTCCACACGACCTACACGAACCCCGTCCGCACGACCCAGATGGCCGCCCTGTACACGGCGCTCGAGGAGCCGGTGATCGTGCCGCTGCTATACCTGACCATCGGCCTGTGGCCGCTGGCCTGGGCGCTCAACTGGCTGAGCTACCTCAACGGCACCGTCCATCGGTCGACGCACAGGTCGTCGTTCGCGGGCGGCGAGACCCGCGGCCAGCTCGACTTCTTCGCCGAGTTCATGCCGCGCGCCCGGCCTGACGTCCTCGCCCGAGGGATGCTCGGGATGCTGGCGTACGACGCGACCGAGGCTCTCCCGCGGATCAACGTACCGACGCTGGTCGTCGTGGGAGACCTCGACACGACGACCAAGCCGGAGGCCGGCGAGTTCATCGCCGGGCAAGTCCCCGGGGGCAGGCTCGCCACGCTCTCCCCGGCCAGGCACCTGGGCCTGGTCGAGCACCACGGCGAGTTCGACCGGCTGCTGGCCGAGTTCGCCGAGGAATGCCAGCCGGCCGAGATCGAGGGTTAAGGCCCGCCGTCAGCCCGCGCCGAGCCGTTCGAGCACGTCGAGCGCGTTCCCCGGCGCGGCGAAGGCGGCGGTGTTGTCGAAGATGCACCACGCCTCGGCCGTCCGCGCGGCCTCCTCCAGCTTCCGCGCGACGGCCGCAAGGTACTCGGCCGGGTAGTCCGAATAGTAGACCTTCGGCGTGCCGTGAAGGCGGTAGTACACCAGGCCGTCCCATCCCCCCGGCTCCCCGGCAGTCGGCGCCACCGCCGGGTCGGCGGCCACTCGCGCGACGCGCCGCCGCGTCAGGAGTCGTTCCGGCTCCAGGCCGAACCACGTCGCGTGCCTGGGCTCCAGGGCGATGAGCCCGTCGAACCGATCCCGGAGCGAGCCGAGGAACCGATCGGCGACGTCCGACGCGAACGGCAGGCTCGGCGGGAGCTGGACGAGGATCGGCCCCAGCTTCTCGCCGAGTTGGCCGGCCTCCGCGAGGAACCTGTCGAGCACGTCGTCGGCGTCGATCAGGCGCCGTTCGTGGGTGGCGGCCCTCGGCGCCTTCACGGCGAACCGGAAGCCCTCCGGGACCGATTCGGCCCATTGCGCGTAGGTCTTCGGTTGATGAGGCCTGTAGAAGGACGAGTTGATCTCGACGGCGGGTAGGGTCGCGGCGTACCTCTCCAGATGCGTCCCCTCGGCGGGGAACCGCTCGGCGTGCTCCTTTGGGATCGACCAGCCGGCGACCCCGACCCGGACGGCGTGCCTCCCGGCTGGCTCTTTCCTCGTCACGTCGACACCCCCGTAGGCGGCCGGCCATCACACCCGTGCGAGGATTAGGCCCTCGCAAGGGGCGGGCCGATCGCCCCGGGGTTTCACTTCGGGGCGGGGAGGACCGTCAGCCAGGGCTGCTCCGTCTCGGCCCCGAAATCGGCGAGGTTGACCCGCGCGGGCCGATCCCGGCCGTCTCCCTCGACGGGTCGTCCGAAGACGCGGAAGGGGCCGGCGGGGGCGTTGGAGTCGGCCGCGGCGCGGATCTCCAGCGTCACGGACTTCGCCGAGTCGTCGCCGGACTTCGAGACGACCTTCGTCGCCTCCACGCCGGCGGGGAGTCCCTCGGCTCGGATCTCGATCTCCCCCGCGAATCCCTCGCGACGGTCGATCGTCACGGCGACCTTGGATTCCTTGCCGGGCGTCACCTCGAACTGGTCGGCGGCCAGCGTCAGCTCGAAGTCGGGCTCGGGCTTCGCCACGCTCAGGAGGTACGCGTAGCGCGGGCCGCCCCGTCCGTGGAGATCGCGGACGACCACGCGGTATTCTCCGTCGGCCTTGGGGGCGAACTTCAGCTCGGGATCCTTCGACGATCGCCGACGGTCGTCGGCCTCGGCCAGGGCCTTCCCCTCGGCGTCAAGGACCGCGACGACAGGGTCCAGCGGCAGGCCGAACTCGCGCGACTCCACGCGAAACACGCGCGTCTCCCCGTTCTTCAGGGCGATCCGGTAGATGTCGCGTTCGGCCGGAAGATCGAGTCGGCCGCTGACGGAGCCGAGATCCGCGAGCGGCTGGGGATGGTCGTCGGCCGCAACTTCGGCCTCGACGGCCGTAGGCCCCGCGACGCGACGGACCTCCGCGATCCCCGGCAGGGAAGGGTGGGCGAGGGCGACGCGACCGGGGTCGTCGCCGGCGGGCACGGCGAGCGCGGAGCCCGGGCCGGGCGCGGGGACGTTCGGCCCCACGGCGGCGACCTCCGCCGGGCCGCCGGCCGCGACGGCCAGCGGGAAGGCGTGGTCGACGAAGCCGCCGGTGGTGAGGGTGAGCCGATAGACGTAGGCGTCGCCGCCGGAGAAGCGGATGCTGCTATCCGGCGCGGCGGGGAAGGCGAACAGGCGGACGATGTAGGTCCCGTCGGAAGGGGCCTCGAACACGATCCGCGGGTCCATGCCGACGTCGTCGTCGTTCTGGGCCATGACGAAGCCGTCGGCCGAGACCACCTGGAGCACGCCGTCCATCGGCGAGCCGATCGGGCGGGCGGCCTGGAGGTCGGCCGTCAGGACGGCGCCCGCCTTCAGCTCGACCGCGAACCCGTCGACGTCGCCGTTCTTCGCCAGCCGGCCGTTGATCGTGACGCGGGGCTCCTCGACCTTCTGAGGCTTGCGCGGGTCGTCGTTGGGCTCGACCTCCGCGATCTCGCGGAGGACGCCCACGACGAACGGCCGCGAAGAGGACGCCCCGTCCTGGTCGAACACGCGGAACCAACGGACGCCGGGGAGGGCGTCCCCGGCGACGGCGATGGAGAGGACGCCCTTCTCCTCCGCCGGGGTGACGGTCAGGCCCTCGCCGTCCAGCCAGCATTTCGCCGGCCAGTGGTCGAAATTCCCGGAGAGCTTCACCGAGACGGTCTGGCCGCGCTCGGCCCCGGCGGGGAAGAGCGCGGTGATCGTCGGCGGCTTGGCCGCGCATGTCGAGGCGATGCCGAGGAGCACGGCGAGCGAGGCGGCGACACGGTGCCGCCTCATCCCATCAGCTCCCGGATCGGGGTCGGGTCGGAGACGATGAACGTGGGCCGCCCGGAGGGGGTGTGGAGGATCTTGGCCGGGTCGATGCCGAGCTTGTGGTAGATCGTGGAGACGAAGTTCTCCGGCGACAGGACGCGCTCGCTGGCGGCGAATCCGTAGGCGTCGGTCGCGCCGACGACCTGGCCGCCGGGCGTGCCGGCACCGGCCATCAGGACCGACATGGCGTTCGACCAGTGGTCGCGGCCGGCGTCCTTGTTGATCTTCGGCGTCCGGCCGAACTCGCCGAGCACGACGACCAGCGTGGAGTCCAGCAGCCCGCGACGGTCGAGGTCCTGGATGAGCGCGGCGATGGCCCCCTCGAAGCGGGGCATGCGCTTCTTGAAGCCGTCGAAGATGCCGACGTGGTGGTCCCAGCCCCCCTCGTTGAGGGTGACGAACGGGACGCCGGCCTCGACCAGGCGGCGGGCGAGCAGGCAGCGCTGGCCGAAGGAATTCCGGCCGTACATGTCGCGGACGCTGGGGTCTTCCTGCGAGACGTCGAAGGCGCGCTGGGCCTGGGGGGAGGCCATCAGCTCGTAGCCCTGGTGGTAGTACTCGTCGAGCGCCAGGGCGGGGTCGCCGGCGGCCTTGTCGGCGAACCGCTTGAAGTTGTCGAGCCGCTCGCGGAGGCCGCGGCGGTCGTCGACGCGATCAATCTCCAGGCCGCCCGGGGGGGCGACGTCGCGGACGCGGAAGCCGTTGGCGTTGGGATCGTCGGAGACGACGAACGGCGCGTATCGGGCGCCCAGGAAGTTCGGCCCGCCGGAGCGGGTCATGCTCGGCATGGAGAAGTACGACGGCAGGCCGTCGGGCGCCGAGCGCTCGTGCGCGGCGACGGAGCCCATGCTGGGGTGGAAGCTAACGAACGCGCCGCAGCCCACCGGGATGCGTGGCGGGGCACCGGTGATCATGTAATGATTCCCCGCCCCGTGGTTCCCCTGGTCGTGGCGGATCGACCGCACGATCGCCAGCTTGTCGGCGATGGCCGCCAGGCGCTCCATGTGCTCGGAGAACCGGATGCCGGGGATGGCCGTCTCGATCGCGCGGAACTCGCCGCGGACCTCGGCGGGGGCGTCGGGCTTGGGGTCGAAGGTCTCGTAGTGGCTGGGGCCGCCGTCCATCCAGACGAGGATGCAGCTCGCGGGCCTCGCCCCCGCCGGGGCGGCCACGCTCCGGGCCCGCAGGGCGTCGACCAGGCCGCCCCCCATCAGGGCGCCCAGGCCGAGCTTGAGGAAGTCGCGCCGGGAGGCGGTCGTCTGGCAGTTGCGGGGTGGGGTCATGGCTCTCGCTCTCGCCGAGGAGGGGGGGAGGAGGGGACGGCGCGCGGCGGGGCCGGCGGCTCAGTCCTTGAACACGAATTCGGGGGAGTTCAGCAGCGCCCACACCACGTCCTCGACGGCGGCGCGGCGGGGCTTGTCGGGCACCTGGAAGAGGGCCTCGGCGACCTCCCGCTCCTCGTCGGAGGGGAGGCGGGAGTAGGTGGCGAGGAACAGCTCCTCGACGATCGCCCGGGGCGTCGCGTCGCCCTTCGCCAGCGCGGCGACGCGGCCCTCGTCGGACGTCAGCTTCTGGTTCACGCCCGGCGCGTTCATCAGGTGGAGCGCCTGCACGACGGCCGTGTCGGTGGTCCGTTCGCAGGGGGGATCCTGGTTCGCGTCGGGACGCCCGAAGGTGTCCAGGAACAGCGAGGGGATGCGGTTGGTCCAGGTCGAGACGGCCCGGCTCCCCGGCGGCGAGGCGTCGAACGAGTCCGGCACGCCGGTCACGTCGCTGACGGCGTCCAGCAGCGTCTCCGCTCGCAGCCGCTGCCGATAATGCCGCGAGAAGTTCCGCGCGTCGGCGACGTTCCTCTCGTTGGGCTCGGACTCGAGCGCGTAGACGCTTGACGCCATGATCGCGCGGAGCAGGTGCTTCACGTCGTAGCCGTGGTCTCGGAAGTCGGCGGCCAGGGCTTCCAGCAGGGGGGCGTTGCTGGGCGGGTTGGTCGCCCGGATGTCGTCGACGGGGTCGACGATGCCGACGCCCATCAGGTCGCCCCAGACGCGGTTGGCCATCACCTCGGCGAAGTAGCGGTTTTCCGGCGCGGTCATCCAGCGGGCGAGCGCCTCGCGCGGGTCGGCGTCGGGGTCGTCCGGAATCGGGGCCTCGCCGAAGAGGGGCTTGGCCGCCAGCTCCGCCTCGGTCTGCGGGTGCTTGAGGGACCCGGACTTGGCGGTGAAGACGACCTCCTCGCTGCCGGAGATCGGCGGGGAGAGACCGGTCCCCTTCCGGCCGACGCGGGTGAAGAACGCCGAGAACTCGTAGAACTGCTCCTGGCTCCACGACTCGAACGGGTGGTGGTGGCACTTGGCGCAGTCGAGCCGGATGCCGAGGAACAGTTGCCCGACCACGGGCGCGATCTCGATCGGGTCGCGGTGGTCGCGGAAGATGGTGGCGGGACCCTGCTCGAAGGTGCTCCCCTGGGCCGTGACGATCCGGCGGACGAACTCGTCGTAGGGGAGGTTGTCGCGGAAGGCCTGGCGGATCCAGCCGTCCAGGTTGAAGACCGCCTTGATCCCCACGCGGTAGGGGTTGGGCCGCAGCAGGTCCATCCACTTCGTCGCCCAGTGGTCGGCGTACTCCGGGCGTTCGAGGAGCCTGTCGACCAGCCGGGCCCGCTTGTCCGGCGAGGTGTCGTCGAGGAACGCTCGGGCCTCCTCGGGCGTGGGGAGGCGGCCGATGACGTCCAGATGGGCGCGGCGGAGGAACGTGGCGTCCCCGGCGACGGCCGACGGCGTCAGCCCCAGCTTCTTCCACTTGGCCACCGCCAGGTCGTCGATGAAGTTCGCGCGGGGGAACGCGGCGTATTCGGCCTCGTCGACATCCCCTTCGAGAGGGATGAAGACGTCGCAGTTGGCGAAGAGGCCCTCGTAGCGGGCCGAGATGGTGGCCTCGCCGGCGAGCTTGCCCGCGCGGACGCGGCCTTCCTCGTCGACGGCCACGGTCGTCGACTCGCTGGAGCCGTAGGTCGAAAGCTCCGTCACGTCCTCGCTCGACCCGTCGGAGAAATGGGCCGTTACGCGGAGTTCGAACGCCTCGTCGGGCTTCAGCGCGCGCTCGGTCGGCTCGACGCTCACCCGGGCGAGCTTGGGGGCGTCGGCCGGGGTGCGCGGGAGGCCGTCGGCGATCCAGCGGCGGATGGTCTCGTAAAACGGGCCGTCGGGGTCCAGCCGTTGCCCGCCGCCGTGGGGGACGGTCGCCGCCCCTTTCTGGAGCAGGAGGCTCTGTTCCGGCGCCGGGCGGTGGACGCGCCGGCCTCCCTCCTCGCGAGCGATGGCGATATGATCGAACGTCGGGTCGAAGCCCTGGAGCGAGAGCCGAAACCCGTTCTGCCCGCTCGCCTTGCCGTGGCACGCCCCGGCATTGCAGCCGGCCCGCGTGAGGATCGGCTGGACGTCCCGCTCGAACGTGACGGTCGGCGACGGCTCGGCCGCCCCCGCCGTCCCCGCGAGGATCGCGACGAGGCCCAGGATCATCGGACGCATCTCATCTTCCCGGCTCGCGACAGATCGAGTCCTTCATCCGTCCGGTTGTAACCCATTGCTGGCCCCGCTTCAACAATTATTCGACAGCGGCGCCGCCTCCAAACAACATCGGCGCGACGACCACGGGGGCCGCGGCTTCCTTCCTCCGGGAACGGGGCCGACGCCATAATGATCGCTCCGCCGGCGCGCGGGGCGCGCGGGGTCCGACCTGGGAGGATGCATCTTGTTCGTCCATATCGATTCCCGCGTCGCCGGGCTGTTCGTCGCGGCGTTGGCCCTGGGGGTTGTCCCGGTCGCTCGGGCGGACGACGGGGGGTCGAAGGCCGCTTACGCGCGGGCCGACGGCCTGCACGAGTCGACGCGCGACACGGTCTTCCGGTCGTCCGCGCGGCCCCAGTGGATCGCGGACGGGCCCCGATTCTGGTATCGCAACGACCTGGCCGAAGGGGGCCGCGAGTACATCCTGGTCGACCCCGCGAAGGGGGAGCGACGGCCGGCGTTCGACCACGCCGCGCTGGCCGACGCGCTGCGGACGGCGACAAGCAAGCCGATCGACGCGGCGAAGCTGACGCTCGAACGCCTCGACATCGCGGATGAAGGCGCGGCGAGCTTCGCCTTCGAAGGGAAGTTCTATCGGTTCGACCCCTCGGGCGAACTCAAGGAGATACCCACGCCGGCCGAGGAGTCCCCGACCGAATCCCGGACCGGGCGCGGGCGCGGGCGATGGCGTCCCGACGTCGGCCACGAGACCCGGCAATCCCCGCGCGGGGAGGATTCGCCGGACGGCAAGCTCGCGGTCGTCGTACGCGACCACAACCTGATCCTCCGCGAGAAGGACGGCGGCCGGGAGACGCGCGTCAGTTTCGAGGGCAGCGACGTGGACGCCTACGAGCCCGGCGTGTTCTGGTCGCCCGATTCGCGCCGATTCGTCGCGTTGCGGCGTCGGAGCGGGTCGGACCACAAGGTCCACATGGTCGCCTCCTCGCCGCGAGACCAGTTGCAGCCGAAGCTGATCACCCACGACTACCTCAAGCCCGGCGACCAGATCCCCGTCTCGAAGCCCCACCTGTTCGACGTCGAGACGCGCGAGGAGATCCCGATCGACCCGGACCTCGCCCCGAACCCCTGGAGCGTGGAACGCTTTGCCTGGGCCGCGGACTCCTCGGGGTTCTCGTTCCTGTACAACCAGCGCGGGCATCAGGTGATGCGGCTGATCGCCGTCGACGCGACGACCGGCGTGGCGACCGCGATAGTCGACGAGCAGCCCGAGACCTTCTTCTGCTATTCCTCCAAGCTGTTCGAACGCCGCATGGAGAAGACGAATGACCTGATCTGGATGTCCGAGCGCGACGGCTGGAACCACCTGTACCTGATCGACCTGACCGACGGCCGCGTGAAGAACCCGATAACCCGCGGCGAATGGGCCGTCCTGGGCGTCGACCGCGTCGACGAGGAGAAGCGTCAGGTCTGGTTCCGCGCCGGCGGCATCAGGCCCGGCCAGGATCCGTACCACGTCCACTTCGCTCGGGCCGACTTCGACGGGAACAATCTCGTCATCCTGACGGAAGGCGACGGCACGCACGAGGTCGAATTCTCGCCCGACCGGGAGTATTTCGTCGATACCTACTCGCGCGTCGACATGCCGCCGGTCGTCGAACTACGGCGATCGGCCGACGGCTCGCTCGTCCGCGAGTTGGAGCGCGCCGACGTCTCGCGGCTCGAGGCCACGGGCTGGAAGCCGCCCCGGCGGTTCGTCGCGAAGGGGCGCGACGGCAAGACCGACATCCACGGCATCATCTGCCTCCCTCGCGAGTTCAAGTCCGACGCCAGGTATCCGGTGATCGAGCAGATCTACGCGGGCCCGCACGGTTCCTTCGTCCCCAAGCGGTTCGCGGCGTTCCACAGCCATCAGGCGCTCGCGGAGCTGGGGTTCATCGTGGTTCAGGTCGACGGCATGGGGACGAACGGCCGTTCCAAGGCGTTCCATGACGTCTGCTGGAAGAACCTGGCCGACTCGGGCTTCCCCGACCGCATCCTCTGGATGAAGGCCGCCGCCGCGGAGGAGCCGGCGATGGACCTGTCGCGAGTGGGCGTGTACGGCGGATCGGCCGGCGGGCAGAGCGCGCTGGGGGCTCTCCTATTCCACGGCGATTTCTACAAGGTCGCCGCGGCCGACTGCGGCTGCCACGACAATCGCATGGACAAGATCTGGTGGAACGAGCAGTGGATGGGATGGCCCGTCGGCCCTTACTACGCCGAGCAGTCCAACGTCACCAACGCCCACAAGCTGGCCGGCAAGCTGCTTCTGACGGTCGGCGAGCTGGACCGGAACGTCGACCCGGCCTCGACCATGCAGGTGGTCGACGCGCTCATCAGGGCGGACAAGGACTTCGACCTCGTCGTCTTCCCCGGCGCGGACCACGGCGTCGGCGAGAGCCCCTACGGCGACCGACGCCGTCGGGACTTCTTCGTCCGGCACCTGCTGGGCGTGGAGCCGCGCGCCCGTTGAGTCACGATCCGGACAGGACGGACGCGACGATCTCCCACACCACGACATAGGCGTTCGTCCAGCTATCCTCGCGGAAGAAGCGGGTCGGCAGCCCCGGCGAGCCGACGAACGGCCGCAGCACCCATCCCATCTGGATGCCGACGAAGACGTAGACCCCGAGCCAGGCCCGCAGCATCGCCCGATGCGCCGGCCTGGCCGCGATCAGCCCGCGATACGACCGCCGCAACACCACCTGCGCCCCCAGGCTCGCGAGGGCGAACATCAGGCCGTTGAGGAGGATCGCGGGCCGATGTCCCAGGCCGCAGGCGTGGTAGCCGAACGCCGTCAGCGGGGCGAGCGAGGCCAGGATCACCGCCAGCCCGGCCTGCGCGGCGGCCAGCGCCCCGACCACGCGGCGGAAGTCGTCGCGGAGGCCGAACAGCGTGTTGACCACGAAGAACGGCGGCAGGCTGATGGCGAACGTCGCCCCGAGCATCAGCGGCAGCTTCAGCGCGGAGAACGCCGCCTGGAGCGGCCTCTCGCCGAAGGAACCCATCGTCGCGCCGTACAGGGCGCCGAACGCCGCCAGGATCGCCAGCCGCGATCGCCAGGCCGTCGCGCCCGGGGGAGACGGCTCGGGGAGGCCCCGGAGCAGGGCGTCCGCGCGGTGGAGCAGGTGGGGGGTCGTCATGCGTCGCGGCCCCGATCAGGAGAAGAGGGCGACGAGCGCGTGATACACGGCCTCGAAGAAGTTCGACTGCCGCGGCCGGAACCAGGCGAACGGCAGGTCCGGGTGGCCGATGAACGGCCGCAGCACCCAGCCCATCTGGGCCCCCACCAGGCCGAATAGCACCATCCAGAGCCGGAAGATCGTCCGCACCCGAGGCTCCGGCCGTCGGGCCGCCTGCGGGCGGGTCGCGGCGGTCGGCTCGCCCACGATCTCGGCGTCGGCGGCGTTCGCCGGCCACTGCTCGTCGCTCAGCCGCTGGAGCGCCTGGAGCAAGAACCCCATCGCCAGGAACCCGGCGGTCGCGAAGACCGCCACGTTCAGCAGCACCATGAAGGGGTAGCTCGTCGTGCAGGCCGAGAAGAACGCCACGATCGGCCCCATCGAGGCCAATACCGCCACGTTCACCCCCAGCGACGCCGAGAGCAGCCGGAACACCGAGCCGAAGGTCAGTCGCGAGCCCACCAGCGCGTTCAGGACGTACAGCGACGGCAGCGTCACCACCAGCGTCAGGTAGAACAGCAGCGGGACCTTCACCATCGACGCCAGTACTTGCATCGGCCCCGGCCCGTCCGGCGCCAGGACCGCGAACGTCCCCATGCATGCCCCGTAAGCCATGCACAGCAAGACCACGACCCAGGTCAGCCGCCCGGCCGCGATACGCGGCTCGCCCCCCAGGCTCGTCATCTCCCCGCGCAGGATTCGGTCCAGTTCCCGGAACCCCCGCGACCAGCCCCCGCCTTCCCCGAGTTCCGACTCCTCGTTCCCCATCGCGCGCCTCCCCTCGATGACTTTGCAACACAGAGTCGAGTCACTTTGGCAGGCAAAGCCTCGTCCGTCAACGGCCGACCGCCGCGTCTCACGGGATTATTGGCGCCAGCACCTCCGGATCGTCGTCGCGCGGGGCGACGGCGGGAGGCGGCTCGGCTTGCGCGGCGGAGGAGCGGAGCCAGGCGAGCACGGCGCGGTACTCGGGATCGTCGGCGGACTCCCAGCGCGGGCCGCCGACGTGGGTGGTCCCGGTGGGGCCGTCGGGGTCGTCCTCCCCCTGGCCGTGGGGGCTCAGCGGCTTGCGGAGCAGGAGGCTCGCCTCGGGCCGGGCGAGGTCGACGACGCGGGACGCGGACATGAGGTTGAGCGCCACGTCCTCGTCGGTCGGCCCCCCCGCGCGGCGTTCGGCGATGCGAAGCAGCGCGTGGCTGGCGTGGCAGTCGACGCAGGCGTGACCGTCGGCGCCGCGGCGGTAGAACAGCGGGTTGACGTCTCGGCGGAACGTCTCCGGGTCGAGGATCAGGGGCCGATCGGTCGCCACGTCGGGCGCGACTTCCGTCGGCTCCCTCCCCGCGGCGCGGAGCATGGCGTCGACGCGACGGCCGAGCGCGGGGTCATCCGCCAGCGCCTTCACGCGGCGGGCGAGGACGGGGTAGCGGACCAGGAGTCGATGATGCTTCACCAGGTCGAGGGCGTCGCCGCGGACGTCGGCGTCCGGGTCGACGAGGAGCCGGGCGAGGCCTTCCAGCGCGTCGGCGCGGTCCCAGAACGAGGCCCGTTGGGCGGTCGCGTTCAGGGCGAGGCGTCGGATCGCCGGCGCGGGGTCGGAGAGCGCCGGGACGATCGCGGCGGCCGCCTCGGCGGTCGACGGCGCCCGCTCGATCAGCTTCGCGACGGCCCTCTCGCGAATCGACTCGGATGCATCGGCGGACGCCTTCGTGAGAATCGCCCCGACGGCCTCGGACGGCGATAGACGCAGGAGGACGTCGAGCGCCTGGCCTTTCCGGGTTGCGTCGTGGCGGTCCCACCCCCGCTCGATCGCGGCGACGACCTCGGCGTCGGGGAGGTCGAGCCGGTCGAGGACCGGCAGAAGGTCGGGCGAGGCGTCGGTTCGACCCGCCAGCGAGGTGAGCGCGGCGGCGACCTCTGGCCGCGCCGTCAGCTTCGGGTTGCGACCGACGGCGGCGATCAGCGCGGGGCGGACCTCGGGCGAATCGACGAGCCGGGCGGCGATCGCCGCGACCAGTTCCGGGGAGTCTTCGGCCCCGCGGAAGCTCGTCTCCCGCGCGACGATCCGGAGGGCCTCCGCGCGGGTCTCGACGTCGGGATCGGCGACGGCCGCCAGGACAGCCCCCTGGACGGCCGGCGATCGCGTCCGCTCGAAGACCTGGAAGAAACCTGCCAGGCGGAGGGCGTCGCGCCGATCGGGGCCGGACGGGGTCGCGGAGAGCAGGGCGGCGAAGGTCGGCTCGACGTCCTCGATGGGCGGCTCATGCACGAAGCCGAACTCGCGGTCGTTGCCGACGTCGACCGCGCCGGCGGGGCGCCTGGCGTAGGTCCGGCCCGCGAAGAACGAGCCGTCGAACGCCCGGAGCACGCCGGACCGCTGGAGGGCGCCGCCGTCGCGGAGCGCAGCCAGGATCGGGCCGAGGATCGCCTCGCGTTCGAGGTCCGCGCGAGCCTCCATCGCCGGGGCGCGCATCGGCTCCGGCAGCGCGGCCAGTTGGCGTTGGAGGCTCACGCCGCCGCCCAGGTTCTCATCCATTAGGATGTAAAGGTTCTCGCTCAGGTTCCGCCGGAGTCGCGGATCTCGCTCGACGGCGAGGCGGGCGAGGAAGGCCTCGACGATCCGCCGTCGCGCGGTCGGGTCGTCGACGCGGTAGAACCAGCGCCGTAGGGAACGGGCGGCCTCGAAGCGAGCGAGCATGTCCGGATCGTCGGCGACCCGGACGAGCCGATCGACGACCGGTCGGCCTTCGAATCCGGGGACCTGACGATTCAGCAGAGCGGCGACCTCGCGACGGACGCGGGGGGAATCAGAGGCGAGGGCATCCAGGGTCGCGTCGACTCCGATACCGCGATTGCCGAGGGCCCGCAGGCCGGCCCCGGCGGCCCGGCGGACGATCTTCGACGGGTCGTCCAGCGCCTTGACGAGCGACGCGACGCTCCCCTCGCCCCCCAGACGCCCCAGGCACGAGGCGGCCGACGCGCGGGCGAGCGGCGAGGGGTGTTCCAGCAGGGCGACGACGGCCGCGAGGAAGGCGGGGGCGTCGGCATCCGGGGCGTCCCAGGCGGCTTCCAGGTCGTCGAGCGTGCTGGCGAGGGAACCAACCCGCGGCTCGCGCGCCGGCGGACCGCCCCAGCCACGACGCGGCGGCTCGTCACGGGGGTAGGCCCGCGCCAACGCGGCGACGGCCCATCGGGTTTCGCGCATGGGCGTGCGGAAATTTTCATGCGTGTCCGTCTGGAACCAGCCTCCGAAATCGTGTTGCGAGGCCAGCAGGAACCTCAGGGCTCGCGCGATCGCCGGGTGGTCGCGAGGGATGCCGACTTGCAGGAGGGCGTCGACGAGCTGTCCGGTGGCGTAAACGGCGCTCGGGCCGGGCTGGGCGTCGCTCTCGTGCCAGCCGCCGTCGTCGTTCTGGAGGGCCAGCAGCATGCCGGTCTCGCGGCGAATCTTGTTCGCGTTGGCCTCGCGGTCGACCTCGGCCCAGGCGATCAGGCGGTGGATGCGGTCCTGGAGCGTCTCGACCCGGCGGTCGGCCGCGCGGCCGCCGGCCAGCGCCGCGATGTTCGTCGCGGCTTGGGCGTAGTCGTCGCGGTCCTGACGATTGCCCAGCTCCGCGAGCACGCGCCGGCCCTTGCGGGCGACGCTGAACTTGCTCTCCGCCGGGATAACGTTCTGCTCGTCCTCGGGCAAATGCGTCCGCGATCCCCACGCGGCGCCGAGGAACGGGCCGAAGCGTCCGACCGTCTCGATCGGGACGTCGGCGACCTGGCGGTCGAAGTCGAGCAGGATGCCCCCCTGCGCCGAGAGGCCTTCTAGCGGCGTCGCGCTGAACCGCTGCCAGTTCAGCCCGGTGCCGCCGTAGAGCGGGGCGGGGCTGTCGGCGATGCGGTCGACCATGTTGGCCAGCGCGGCCCGGGCCTCGATCGCATAACCGGCGCGGAGGGCGTCGAGGGCGGCCTCGGCGGGGAAGGAGGTGGCGTGGCAGCCGGTGCAGCGGAGGCTGGTCTCGTGGAGATTCGCCGCGCGGACGAAGCGGTTCCCCTCGCGCGGAACCTGGCCGAGCCAGGCGTCCCCGGCGCTCAGCAGGTAGTGCAGGCCCGCGTCGACGGCCTTCGCGGGATCCTCGAACGGCGGGACGTCGGAGACGCGCGATCGGAGGATATAAGCCGGGTGGTTGGCGTTGACGCGGAGGAAATAGGTCCCCTTCGAGAGTGTCCTCATCAGGTTCTTGGAGTACCGTTCGCGTTCGCGATCGTGGACGATCTCCATCGGGTCCTTGCCGCTCAGATACGGCTCGGGCCTGTCGTCCTTCATCGTATACAGGGCCAGGTCGGCGGAGACGTCGCGGTCGACCAGGTTGAGCGTGAACGTCGCGAGGATGGGGCCTTCCGAATCGACCTCGAAGCGGAACCAGTCGAACCCGGCGCGACCTTCCTCGGCGTTCTCCAGCCAGTCGACGTCGTCGGCCGAGCCGTAAACCGCGCGGCTCAGGACGAGGCGGTTCGCGGATCGCCAATCGTCGTTGGGCTCGGCCTCCAGGGCATCGACGTCGTCGGGGTCGTTCATGCTCCAGGAGACGAACACGGGGAGGGGGGCCGATCCCGCCGGGGCCTCGCGCGCGAGGCGGACGATGGCCTCGCCGTCGCGGGCGGGACGATACGGGAGGTAGACGTCCGGGTCGCCGGCGTGAAGCTGTTTGCGAAGCGCTGTCCCGTCGGCCCCGGTCAACTCGACCGCCACGCGGTCCGATTCGCCAGGCGCGACGATCGAGACGACCAGTTCGCCGCGCCGGCCGGCCTTCAACTCGCCCAGCGAGCGCGACCAGGAATCGCCGGTCGCGAGGACGGCTTCGGCGCGGAACGGTTCGGCGACGACGACGCTGGCGGTCGCAAGGAACAAGGCGAGAACGGGGAGGGTAGCGCGAACCATGTCCCCTCTCCCGACGGCGGCCCTCGTCGCGTCCCACGTCATGTCGCCGGCCCTCCTATTTGCATTGTAGGAGGAATCACCCCTCGGCCGCGCCCTCTGACTGGCGGTTCAGGGCGGAGTGGCGACGGCTGTAGCCGAAGTAGACGAGCAGGCCGATGCCCAGCCAGATGAGGAGGCGGATCCAGTTCTCGCGGCCGAGCCAGAACATGAGCCCGCCGTTGATCAGCACTCCCATCGTGGAGACGAACGGAACGAACGGGGCGCGGAAAGCTCGCGGGAGGTCCGGGTCGGAGATTCGCAGGAGCCAGACCGATGCCGAGACGACCACGAAGGCGAACAGCGTCCCGATGCTCACAAGGTCGGCCAGGAATCCCAGGGGCGCCAACGCGCCGCCGATCGCGACGACCACGCCCACCAGGATCGTCGACTTCCAGGGCGTCTTGAATCGCGGGTGGATCGCGCCGAAGAACCGGAGCGGCAGGAGCCCGTCGCGGGCCATCGCGAGAAGGACGCGGGGCTGGCTCAGGTTGCCGACGAGCAGCGAGCTGGTCATCCCGGCGAGGATCCCCAGCGTCACCAGCGTCCCGGCGAACGTCAGCCCCTTCGACTGCAGAGCGGCGGCCAGCGGGGCGGTGACGTCCAGCTCGGTGTAGTGGGTCATCCCCGTCAGCGCCGCGGCCGTGCCGACGTACAGCAGAGTGACGACGATCAGGGCGCCGATGATCCCGATGGGCATGTCCCGGCGCGGGTCGCGGGCCTCCTCGGCGTGGGTGGAGATCGAGTCGAAGCCGATGTAGGCCACGAAGATCTTGGCCGAGCCCATCGCCACCCCCTGCCAGCCGTTCTCGGCGTGGAGGAACGGCTTCCAGTTCTCCGGGTCGATGTACGCGGCCCCCGCGCCGATGAGGGTGAGGATGACTCCGACGTTCAGCAGCACCATCGCCGCGTTGAACCCGGCGCTCTCGCGGATGCCGACGACGAGGATGACCGTCACCGCCAGAGTGACGAGGACCGCGGGGAGGTTGAACCAGGCCATCGCCTGCGAGCCGTCGGCCAGCGTCACCATGTTCCAGACGAACCCGTGGGAGGCGTAGTCCCACGGCGAGGCGCACAGCCTAGGGTCCAGTTGCACCCCGAACAGGTTCCTGAGCATCGAGTCGAAGTAGCCCGACCAGCCGTTGGCGACGAAGCAGGAGCCGACGGCGTACTCCAGGATCAGGTCCCAGCCGATGATCCACGCCACCAGCTCGCCCATCGTGGCGTAGGCGTAGGTGTACGCGCTGCCGGCCACGGGGACCATGCTGGCCATCTCCGCGTAGCAGAGCGCGGCGAAGCCGCATCCGATCGCCGCGATCATGAACGAGAGGACGATCGACGGCCCGGCGACGTCCCGCGCCACGATCCCCGTCTGGACGTACAACCCAGAGCCGACCGTGGCGCCCACTCCCAGCGCGATCAGCGACAACGGACCCAGCCGCCGGTTGAGGCGGTCGGCGTCGTCCATCTCTCCGAGCAGCTGGGACGCCGGCTTGCGGCGGAACAGTGGACTTGAGGGGGGTCGCATTCGTCGGGCCTGCCTTCCAGGTCACGTCGCGGGCGGTCGGTGGGAGAGACCAGGGTAAGGCGCATCGCCCCGGCGGTAAAGGCGGCGTCGCGCGCGACGCTCCCGTCGTCCGGGAAGTCCGTCGGCACGCTCCTTGCGTCTCGCTCCGTCGGCCCATACCCTCACTCCGAGAGCGCCGCGACCGCTACGGGGCGGGCGGGGGGCCGTCCGATTCGACGCGGAACATCGGGGGAGGATCGTCATGCGCTGGCAAAGCGGGCGGGAGAGCGGGAACGTCGAGGATCGCCGGGGGATGTCGCCGGCCATGGTGGGGGGCGGCCTCGGGACGCTGGTCGTGATCCTCCTGGGGCTGTTTTTCGGCATCGATCCCCGGCCATTGCTCCAGGTCATGAACCGCGGCGGCGGGCCCGCCGCCCAGCAGCAACGGCAGCGCGAGCTGACCCCGGAGGAGGAGCGGCAGGGCGAGTTCGCCCGCCGGCTCCTGGGCATGACCGAGGACGTGTGGCGGGACCAGTTCGCCGAGATGGGCAAGCGGTACCAGGAGCCCACGCTCGTGCTCTTCTCGGGGCAGGTCTCGACCGAGGGGTGCGGCTTCGCCAGCTCGGCCGTCGGGCCGTTCTACTGCCCGGCCGACCAGCGGGTGTACATCGACCTCACCTTCTATGACGAGCTGGAGCGGCGGTTCAAGGCCCCGGGCGAGTTCGCCAGGGCCTACGTCCTGGCGCACGAGGTGGGGCATCACGTCCAGAACCTCCTGGGGATCAGCGAGGAGGTCACGCGGGCCCAGCGGCAGGTGGGCCAGGCGGAGGCGAACGCGCTCTCCGTCCGGCTGGAGTTGCAGGCGGACTTCCTCGCCGGGGTCTGGGCCCACCACATCCAGGAGCGCGAGCAGGTGCTGGAGCCCGGCGACATCGAGTCCGGCCTCCGAGCCGCCACGGCGATCGGCGACGACGCGCTCCAGAAGCAGGCGCAAGGCTACACCGTACCCGACTCCTTCACCCATGGCACCAGCGAACAGCGGGCGCGCTGGTTCATTCGAGGGTTCAAGACCGGCGACATCGACCAGGGGGACACGTTCAAGGTGGACGCCGCCGACCTCTGAGCGGGACCGGCGCGACCCGCGCAACCCGCGCCTCGGGACCTGGCGCCGGGTCGACGGCGTCGAATCGGCGCGGTCGACCCGGCGCCGGGGCCGATACAGAGGGTGATTCGGGATCCGGCGGGCACGCGCCGGGTCTCGTCGCGGCGTCGGGCCCGGGCCGGGTGGCCCGGGGAGGAATCCCGTCGGGCGCCGCGTGGTACCCGCGATCACGGAGGATCGTCGCATGCCCGCCCCGTCGAACCGTCGCTCGTCGCGTCACTCGTTCCGGCCGACGGCCGACGCCCGGCTCGAAGAGCGGGTGGTCATGTCGAACGCCTCGCCGGTGACGCTCCATGAGTACCTGACGCTCTCGCGACGCCTGCTCAACAACCCCTCGCCCCGGCTGGCGCGAGTGGTGGGCTTCCCCGCCTTCACGAAGAACGCGCCGGGGGTCGCCGAGGAGCCCCGGACGATCTACGCCCCGGCGATCCAGACCATCCGCGGCGGCCAGGCGGTCAACGTCGTGACCACCGACGGCTCGCGGTTCCGGATCCAGCTCGGGTACGTCTCCAACACGCAGCAGGTCTCCGCGGTCGAGGGCGCCAACGGCGCCTACGCGGCCGGCTCGGGCAACGTGGCCTTCGGGCTCGCCCAGCCGACGGAGACGCCGCAGCCGCAGGGGACGGTGCGGGTCTACCCCCGGCCCGACGGCTCGGTCGGCATCATCGTGGACGGCTCGACGGCCAACACCGAGCTGACGATCAACCCGCTGCCGCGGTCGATCCGCAAGGGGTACGCCCACAGCTTCGCCTACGGGCAGGCCGAGCAGTCCCGCGTGCTGGACGTCAGCTCGATCACCGTCAACAACGGACGGATCGCCTCGATCCTGGGGTTCCATACCACGAACCTGACCGGGCCGGTGGTGGTCAACGGGACCGACTCGATCGACCGGATGGCGTTCCGCTCGATCGGGGCGGGGGGCTCGATCACGACGGGCGGCGACCTCAACACGCTGGACGTCCTGTCGGGGCTCGACCTCTCGAACGGCGGCTTCATCTCGATCGGCCGCGACCTGAACCTGCTGAACGTGGGGGGGACCCTCTCGATTCAGCAGGGCTCGGCGTTCAACGTCGCCCGCGACATCGGCCTCGTCTCCCAGCCGCCGAAGGGGACCGGGACCGGCTCCAACGTCCTGACGCTGAACGTCCCGCTCGTCGGCACCCAGTCGACGGAGCAGTTCCCGCCGGTCTCGGCGTACGTCCAGGGCGACCTGATCATCGCCGCCGGCGGCTCCTTCAACGTGGGCCGGAAGATCGACAGCGAGTTCCGGGTCAACGGCTTCGTCAGCGGCTTCAGCCGGTTCCAGTTCACCAACGGGCTGCCGCCCATCGTCGGCCCCGGCGGGGTCCTGATCCAGCCCGACGCGGTCGTCGCCGGCGGCGGCATCGCCCCCTGATCGGCCGGGGAGTCATCGACCCGCGCCGGCCGCCGGCAGGTAGGCCGGCGCGAGGTCCCTCTTGAAGCCCCCGACGCCGGAATTATTCGGCTCGTAGGGCACGGCGAAGTCCGCGTCCAGGCCGTCGGCGGGGATGTCGGCCTCCTTGCCGAGCGCCCAGAAGATGCCGTTGAGGGCGAGCTTCCGCATGGGCTCGGCCTTGAAGTCGAAGGGGTGGCCGAGCGTGGTGAAGAAGACCCGCGCCGGCTTCCCCTCCGCGCCCGTGAAGGTCTTGGTCCAGGCGACGGGGTTGGTCTCGGGGAAGCGGTCGAACTCCCGAGCGTGGCCCGACTTCAACGCCTTGCCGATCAGCAGCCGGTCGCAAGCCCCTTCCAGCGAGTCGCCGCCCCCCTCGACGTGATACAGCCACGAGAAGACCTCGAAGGGGGACTCCACGCCGCGGAGGATGGGATGGCCGGCCTGGTCCGGCGCGACGGAGACGCGGGTGAGCATCTCCTCGCCGTCGCCGAAGTGGCCGTGGTGGGTGATCCACTTCTGGCCGAAGACCTTGCGCGGCCAGTCGTCGTTCATCTCGGCCGCGTGGGGGGGGCCGTCGTAGCGGAAGGCGTGCGTGGCGGTGCGGAAGCCCACCAGCGGGCGGCCGGAGTCGGCGTACTTCTTGATCCGGGCGAGCTGGTCGTCGGGGAGCTTGCGGAAGCGCGTGTACATGACGACGAGGTCGGCGTCGTCGAGCGCCTCCAGGCCGGCGATGTTCGTCAGCGTGTTGGGGTCGACCTTCCCCTCGGCGTCGAGCGCGTAGCAGACCGAGACCCGGAAGCCGTGGACCTTGTCGAGGATGCTCGCCAGCATCGGCAGCGATTCCTCGCTCCGATACTCCTCGTCGCCGGTGATGAAGACGACATGAGGGGCCTTGTCGTCCCCGCGCGCGGCGAGGCCTGTGAGCAGGAGCGCGGCGAAGGTCCAGCGGGCGAGCGGGCGGATCATGGGGGCGTCCTCGGGCCGGTTGCGTCGCGGGGGAGGGCTTCGATAGCGGTTATAAGGGGGCCGGGCGGGCCTTGCAACGGGCGGGCGTCAGGGCTCGTGGTCGTGGGGGAAGGGTTCCAGGTGGACGAGGACGTCGCGAAGGCTGGGGAAACGCTCCAGCAGGCGATCCTTCACCCGATGGCCGATCCGGTGCCCCTCGTCCACGCTCAGGTCGCCGGGGACCTGGACGTGGATGTCCACCAGGTACTCCAGGCCGCTCTTGCGGACCCAGAGCTTGTCGACACGGCGGACCTCGGCCATCTCGGAGGCGACGCGCCGCACGGCGTCGACCAGCTCGGGCTCGGCCTGGGCGTCCAGCAGCTCCTGGGCGCACGAGACCAGCAGGCGGGTCGCCGAGGCCAGGATGATCCCGACCACGACCAGGGCGGCTCCGGTGTCCAGGAACGCGAAGCGGGGGCCGAGGATCCGGACCGTCGCCAGGCTGATCAGGACGGCCAGGGCGCTGAGGGCGTCGGAGCGGTGGTCCCAGGCGTTGGCGACGAGGGCGCTCGACCCCAGCCGCCGGCCCAGGCGGATCTTGTAATGGTACAGGCCCTCCTTGATCGCGACGTTGACGCCGGCGATGGCGAGGGTCCACCAGGGGGGGAGCAAGGTCGTCGGGGCGGGGGGGAGGGAGCGCAGGGTCTCCCAGCCGACCAGCAGGGCGGAGACGATGACCAGCACCGCGACGTTCGACCCGGCGACGGCCTCGGCGCGGGTGTGGCCGTAGGGGTGTTCCGCGTCGGCCGGCTTCTGGGCGACCCGGAAGGCGGTCAGGACGACGGCCGATGTCAGGACGTCCCCCAGCGAGTTGACCGCGTCCGACACCATCGCCCGCGACCCGCCGATCAGGCCCCCCGCGAGCTTGGCCGCGCCGAGCGCCAGGTTGATGACCAACCCCAGGGTGGTCGCGCGAGTCGCCTCGCGGTAGAGCCGACGCTTCTCGATCTCCGCGCACTCCGCCATCGTCGCGTCCACCGCCGCGGCGACGGCGCGCCCGCCCCCGGCGAACTCCATCATAACTCCCGCCGCCCGCCCGGCAACGCCCAGGGGTGGGTCCGTTCGTCGACGAGACGAACGAAGCCACCGACCGTAAGCCCTTTCCAGAAAAGGAATTATCGCGGTTTTTGTTGGCTTCGTTCGCGCAAAACGATGTGCTCTCGGCGGGCCGTCGTCGCCGCTTCGAGGTCGGCGCGACGCCCCCGGGCGACGGCCTCGCGCCGCTCGACGACCGCGCGCGAGGGCACGACGGGGGGGAGACCGCCCCGGTTCCTGTTGTCATGTCGAAGGGTCGCGCTCATCTCGTCCCCCCTCCTCGCCGCCCTCGGTGCGCAATGCCGCCACCATGTCCATGCACACGAAACGGGGGCGCGGCGAAATTTGGGAACGAAGTAGGCGCGATGGCAGCGGTTTATTTTCGGACGGCGTTCGCGAAGGCCGGCGGGCGGTCCTTTTTTCCCGCAAGTCTCCCCGCTACGATGGCGCGGGTGGCCGCCCGTCTCCGACGGCATCGCGTCTGGGGCACCCCCTCGGCGCGCGGCGCGAATCTTCGCAAGCCGGGCTTGGCCCCGGCCCGCGGGAAAAGCTGACTTCACGTCCCGTCGGCTCCCATCGGCGAATCGCCGTCGAATCCTCGACCTCTCGAAAGGGGTGTGCTCATGAAACGAGGTGCCCGCCCGGCCTGCCCATCCGTGTTCGGCCTCCTGCTCGCGGTGGCGGCGACCTGCGCCGCCGCGCAGGCCCAGGCTCCCCGCAAGGACGCGTCCGACGCCACGAAGGCGGCGAACGCCGAGGTGCTTGAGCGACTCCCCTTCGCCGACGAGTCCGACTTCGTCGACGCGAAGCGGGGGCTGATCGCGCCCCTGCCGACCGAGATCATCAAGGGGAGGGCCGGGAATCCGATCTGGGATCCGGCCAAGTACGGCTTCATCCAGGAAGGCGAGCGGGCGCCCGACAGCGTCAACCCGAGCCTCTGGCGGCAATCCCAGCTCATCAACATCGGCGGGCTTTTCAAGGTCGCGGACGGGATCTACCAGGTGCGCAACCTGGACCTCTCCAACATGACCATCATCGAGGGGGCCGAGGGGGTCGTCGTCGTCGACCCCCTGATCTCGGAGGAGACGGCCCGGGTCGGCCTGGGGCTGTACTTCCAGCATCGCCCCAAGAGGCCGGTGAAGGGGGTGGTCTATACACACAGCCACGTCGACCACTACGGCGGCGTCCGCGGCGTGATCGACGAGGCGGACGTGAAGGCCGGCGAGGTGAAGATCTACGCGCCCGAGGGCTTCCTCGAGGCGGCCGTCGCGGAGAACGTCTTCGCCGGCAACGCGATGAGCCGGCGGGCGAGCTATATGTACGGCAACCTGCTGCCGCCCGACGCCAAGGGGCAGGTCGGCGCCGGCCTGGGCTCGACGACCTCCGCCGGCACGGTGACGCTCATCCCGCCGACCGACATCATCAAGGAGACGGGCGAGAAGCGGACCATCGACGGCCTGACCTACGAGTTCCTGCTGGCCCCGGGCTCGGAGGCCCCGGCCGAAATGCTCTGGTTCATCGAGGAGAAGAAGGCGATCTCCGCCGCCGAGGACTGCACCCACACGCTACACAACACCTACTCGCTCCGGGGAGCGAAGATCCGCGAGCCGCTACCCTGGTCGAAGTACCTCAACCGGGCGCTGGCGATGTGGGGCGACAAGGCCGAGGTCATGTTCGCCCAGCATCACTGGCCGTCGTTCGGCAACGCCGAGGTGAAGAAGCTGCTCCGGTCCCAGCGCGACCTGTACCGCTACATCAACGACGAGACGCTCCGCCTCGCCAACCACGGATACACGCGGGACGAGATCGCCGAACGGTTCCGGATGCCCGACGGGCTCGCCCACGTCTGGGCCAACCGCGGCTACTACGGCTCGGTGAGCCACGACGTGAAGGCGACTTACGTCCTCTACCTGGGCTGGTTCGACGGGAACCCCGCGACCCTGCACGAGTTGACGCCGGTCGACTCCAGCAAGAAGTACGTCGAGTTCATGGGGGGGGCCGACGCCGTGCTGGCGAAGGCGAGGGAGTCGTTCGCCAGGGGCGAATACCGCTGGGTGGCCCAGGTCGTCAACCACGTCGTCTTCGCCGAGCCGGAGAACCAGGCCGCGAAGGATCTCCAGGCGGACGCGCTGGAACAGCTCGGCTACCAGGCCGAGTCGGGACCGTGGCGGAATTTCTACCTGTCCGGCGCCAAGGAGCTGCGCGAGGGGGTGAAGAGGCCGCCCACGCCCAACGCCGCCAGCCCCGACACCGTGCGCGCGATGACGCTGGAGCTTTTCCTCGACTACCTCTCCGTTCGCCTGAACCGCGAGAAGTCGGGCGACGCGAAGGGGGTGTTCAACCTCGACCTCGGCGACGCGGGCAAGTACGTGCTCGAGATGGATCACGGCGTGCTGAACCACACGGCGGACCGCCAGGCCCCCGACGCCGACGCGACCTTGACCCTCTCGCGGGACGCGCTCGACAAGATCGCCCTCGGCGAGGCGAAGCTGGCCGACGCGGTCCGTTCCGGCGACGTGAGGATCGACGGCGATCGCGCGAAGCTGGAGGGGCTGATCGCGTCGCTTGACGCCTTCGAGTTCTGGTTCGATATCGTGACGCCGTGAACCCCGATCCAACGCGGGCTCGCGCCCCGACGCCGACCCGGACGCCGAGTATCCGCGCCAGGTCGGCATCGGGGTCAAAAATCAGGCGATGCCGAGCGGACGCTCCGTCCCCTCCGCCGCCGGGGGAGGGGACGCGGGTTTCACGCTCACCGGGCCGATCCGCGTTCAGGCCGGGGTCGGTTCCTCCTCGCCGGGCTTGGGGGCCTTGAGGAAGAGGACGCCCAGGGGGGGGACCTTGAGCGAGATGTGGAACGGGCGGCCGGCGTGAGGCTCGCGGACGGCCCAGGCGCCCCCCTGGTTGCCGACGTTGGAGCCGCCGTAGGTCTCGGCGTCGGTGTTCATCAGCTCGCGGTAGAAGCCCCCGGAGGGGACGCCGACGCGGTAGTCATAACGGACGACCGGGGTGAAGTTGCAGACGACCACGACGGCCTCGCTGGGGTCCTTGCCCCGGCGGAGGAAGGCGATGACGCTGTTCTCCCAGTCGTGGAGTTCGAGCCATTCGTACCCCTGCCAGTCGAAGTCGATCTCGTGCAGCGCGGGCTCGCGGCGGTAGAGGGCGTTCAGGTCGGTGACCAGCCGGTAGACCCCCTGGTGGTCCTTCCACTGGAGCAGGTGCCAGTCGACGCTGTCGTCGTGGTCCCACTCGCGCCACTGGGCGACTTCGGCGCCCATGAAGAGGAGCTTCTTGCCGGGGTGGCCGTACATGTAGCCGTAGAGGAGGCGGAGGTTGGCGAACTTCTGCCACAGGTCGCCGGGCATCTTGTCGAGCAGCGACTTCTTGCCGTGGACGACCTCGTCGTGCGACAGCGGCAGGACGAAGTTCTCGGTGAAGGCGTAGATCATGCTGAAGGTGAGCGCCCCGTGCTCGTACTTGCGGTGGACGGGGTCCTTCGCCATGTAGCGCAGGGTGTCGTTCATCCACCCCATGTTCCACTTGAGGCTGAAGCCCAGGCCGCCGAGGTAGGTGGGGCGGGAGACGCCCGACCAGCTCGTGGACTCCTCGGCGATGGTGAGGATGCCGGGGTGCTCTCGGTGGCAGATCTCGTTGAGGTTCTTCAGGAAGTCGATCGCTTCCAGGTTCTCGTTGCCGCCGAAGATGTTGGGGACCCACTCGCCGGGGTTGCGCGAGTAGTCCAGGTAGAGCATGGACGCGACGGCGTCGACGCGGAGGCCGTCGATGTGGTAGCGGGCGAGCCAGAACAGGGCGTTGCCAAGGAGGAAGTTGCGGACCTCCGGGCGGCCGTAGTTGAAGATCTTCGTCCCCCAGTCCTTGTGCTCGCCGAGGCGGGGGTCGGCGTGCTCGTACAGGTGGGTGCCGTCGAAGTATCCCAGGCCGTGGACGTCGTTGGGGAAGTGGGCGGGGACCCAGTCCAGGATGACGCCGTAGCCGTGCTGGTGGAGGTGGTCGACGAACTGGGCGAAGTCGTCCGGCGTGCCGTGCCGCGCCGTGGGGGCGAAGTAGCCGACGGGCTGGTAGCCCCAACTGCCGTCGAAGGGGTGCTCGGTGATCGGCAGCAGCTCGACGTGGGTGAAGTGGGTCTGGTCGAGGTACTCGACGAGCTGCTCGGCCAGCTCGCGGTAGGAGAGGAAGCCGTTCTCCTCCTCGACCTTGCGCTTCCACGAGCCGAGGTGCAGCTCGTAGAAGGCCATGGGCTTGTCCAGCGCCTGTCGGGCGGCGCGGGTGGCCATCCATTCCTGGTCGTTCCAGGCGAAGCGGTCGATGTCCCAGACGACCGAGGCGGTGCGGGGGCGCATCTCGGAGGCGAAGCCGTAGGGATCGGCCTTCTGGACGGTGTAGCCGTGGTTGCGGCTCTTGATCTCGTACTTGTAGACCTCGCCGGGTCGGAGGTCGGGGATGAACAGCTCCCAGATGCCGGTGGGGCCGCGGCTGCGCATGGGGTGGCGGCGGCCGTCCCAGTGGTTGAAGTCGCCGACCACGCTGACGCGCCCGGCGTTGGGGGCCCAGACGGCGAAGAGGACGCCGCGGATCCCCTGGTGGACGATCGGGTGGGCGCCGAGCTTCTCGTAGTTGTGGAGGTGCGTCCCCTCGCCCAGCAGGTGGAGGTCGAAGTCGGTCAGGATCGCGTCGAAGGCGTAGGGGTCGACCGACTGCCAGGAGTGCCCCTCGTGGTTCTCGATCAGCAGGCGGTAGGGGAAGGGGCCGTCGCGGTCGGGGAAGAACGCCTCGTAGAAGCCGTCGGCGTGGATCTTCTCCATGGGCAGGGCCTTGCCCGGCTCCCCCTTGGTCAGATCCAGGACGCCGGCCTTGCGGGCCTCCGGCAGGAAGGCGCGGAGGACCCAGCCCTTGCCCCCGTCGGCGCCGGGGGCCGGGTGGAGGCCGAGGACGGTGAACGGGTTCCAGTGGTTCGCCTGGATGATGAGGTCCAGGTCGGCCTGGGGGACCGTCGAGAAGCGCCGTGTCATCAGGGCCATGTTTCGCGACTCGCTCTCTACCTTGATCCGCGCCGATCGGGGGTGCCGTGGTCGCGGGGCGTGTTCCTCATCCCGGCGTCGACCCGGTCGCGACGCCCGTCCGGCGGTCGACCCTGATCAACCCAGCTCCAGCATCCGCCGGAGCGATTCGCGCGCCGAAGCCTTGACGTCGTCCGGGACCTGGACGCGGTTGACGGGCGTCCCGCGCGCCAGGTTCTCCAGGCACCAGGCCAGGTGCGGCAGATCGATACGGTACATCGTGGAGCACATGCAGACCATGGGGGAGAGGAAGTGGACCTTCTTGTCGGGGTGCTCCTTGGCCAGCCGGTTGACCAGGTGCAGCTCCGTGCCGACGGCCCACTCGGAACCGGCGGGGGCCTCGGCGATCGTCTTGAGGATGAACTCCGTGGAGCCGACGAGGTCGGAGGCCTCGACGACCGGCATCGAGCATTCGGGATGGACGAGGATCTGGATGCCGGGGTGGCGCTCGCGGAACTGGGCCACGTGGGCCGGCTTGAACATCTGGTGAACGGAGCAGTGCCCGCGCCAGAGGATGACGCGGCTGTCCTCGATCGCGCGGGTCGAGTTCCCCCCCATGTCGCGGCGGGGGTCCCACACGATCATCTCCTCCAGCGGGATGCCCATGGATCGGGCGGTGTTGCGGCCCAGGTGCTGGTCGGGGAAGAACAGGGCGCGGCGGCGGCGGGCGAAGGCCCAGTCCAGGACCTTGCGGGCGTTGGAGCTGGTGCAGACGATGCCGCCGTGCCGGCCGCAGAAGGCCTTCAGCTCGGCGGTGGAATTGATGTAGGTGACGGGGGTGACGTCCGAGACGTCGATGACCTCGGCGAGGTCGGACCAGGCGGCCTCGACGGAGTCCAGGTCGGCCATGTCGGCCATGCTGCACCCGGCGGTCATGTCCGGCAGGTGGACCGTGACGTCCTCGCGCGAGAGGATGTCGGCGGTCTCGGCCATGAAGTGGACGCCGCAGAAGACGATGGCGCGGCAGTCGCGGTCGGCGGCGGCGAGCTGGCTGAGCTTGAGGCTGTCGCCGCGGAGGTCGGCGAACCGGATCACCTCGTCCTGCTGGTAGTGATGCCCCAGGATCAGCAGCGACCGCCCCATCTCGCGCTTGACGGCCTCGATGCGCGCCTCGAGCTGGGCGTCGGGGGCGTGGCGGTAGTCGTCGAACGGCAGCGGCTCGGCGGCGAGGGGGGTCGTGGTGGCGTTCATGGGGCGGCGGTTGGTCCTTCGGGCTGGCGGCGTTCCCGCCGGGTTGGAAACTTGGGGCGCGGCATTGACCGCCCCCCGCATTATATCCGACCATCAGGATAACAAAGCGTCGCCGCGCCGGCGATGCCGGGCCGGACGGCCGGCGGACGTCCCCGCCGGCCCGAGCCCGCCCCGTCGCGAGCCGAGGAAGACCCCCCTTGGAGCCCGAGGCCATCATCCTGATCGTCGACGCGGCCGAGGCCGACCGCGCGGCCCTGCGCGACGTCCTGGGGCGCGCCGGCCACGTCGTCCACGAGGCGGCCTCGACGCGCGACGCCGTGGCCGAGGCGGCGCGCGTTCGGCCTCACCTGATCGTGCTGGGGCGCGGGCTCTCCGAGGAGGAGGACACCGGCCTCTGCCGGGCGATCCGCGCCGACGCCGCCGTCTCCGGCACGCCGATCCTCATCATGTCGTCGGCCCACGCCGACGCGGCGGTCCTGGCGGGGCTGGACGCCGGCGCCGACGACTACGTCCAGCACGACTCGGCCCCCGAGCTGATCCTGGCGCGGGTCCGCCGGCTGATCCACTACCGCCGGATGGCCGGGCTGGCGATGCTCGACCGCCAGCTCGTGCAGGTCGGCCGCCTGCTGGCCGGGATCGTCCACGAGATCCGAGGCCCGCTCTCCGTCATCCGGGGGAGCGCCGAGCTGCTGCGGATCGGCCTGCAAGACCGCCCCGAGGACGCCCAGTGGGTCGACTCGATCCTCCGCGGGGCCAGCCTGCTGCAGATCCGCCTGGAGCACCTGATGGGAGCGGTGCGGTCGGGCCCGCTCCAGGTCCAGCCGATCGACGTCGGCTCGCTGCTGAGCGAGACGGTCGACCTGTTCGTCCGGGGCCTGCCGCCGAACCGTCGCCCGGTCACGATCAAGGCCGCCGGCTGCGACGCGTCGCTGCGCGTCCGGGGGGACGCGGGCCGGCTCATGCAGGTGATGTTCGACCTCCTCTCCAACGCCCACCAGGCGATCGTCGCCGCCGGCAAGGAAGGGGCGGTCGTCGTCCGGGCCGCCTGCGTCGACGAGGAGGGCCGTCGCTGGACGCGGATCGAGGTCGTCGACGACGGCCCGGGCGTCCCCGACGTCTACCTCGGGCGCATCTTCGAGCCCTTCTTCACCACCCGCGAGCGCGGGACCGGCTATGGCCTGTACCTGGCCTCCGAGATCTGCCGCGAGATGGGGGGCCGCCTCGAAGCCGCCAATAACGATTGCGGCGGCGCCTGCTTCTCCGTCCTCCTCCCCGCCTACGAGCCCGACGCCCCGGTCGCGACGGCCGGCTGAGCGCGGCCGTCGTCGTCCCGCAGCGACTCCGCCAGCCGGCGCAGGCCCTCCTCGATGGAGACGTGCGGGGCGTAGCCGAGGTCGCGCCTGGCGGCTTCCAGGTTGTACCAGTGCGCGGTGGACAGCTCGTGGGCGAGGAAGCGCGTCATCCTCGGCTCGCCCGGGAGGCGGAAGGTCCGGTAGACGGCCTCGAGCGCGCCCGCGAGCGTGACCGCCAGTCCCTTGGGGACGGATCGCCTGACGGGCGGCAGGCCGGCGATGGCGAGGAAGCGGTCGACCATGTCCCAGAGGGGGACAGGTTCCCCCTGGGCGATGAAGTAGACCTTGCCGGCGATCGGCGAGCCCACGTCAAGTCGATCGGCCGCGAGCAGGTGGGCGGCGGCGGCGTTGTCGATGTACGTCAGGTCGATCAGCGGGTTCCCCCGGCCGATGCGGAACAGCCGGTTGGCCCGCGCCCGGGCGTAGATGCGAGGCAGGATGTTGTTGTCCCCCGGCCCCCAGATCAGGTGGGGCCGCAGGACCACCGTCGCCAGGTCCGCGCCGTCCACGGCCAGGACCAGCTTCTCGGCGACGGCCTTCGTCTCGGGGTAGGCGGCCTCGTAGCGGTCGGCGTAGGGGGCGGATTCGTCGACCCCTTCCAGGTCGGTGCCGTGGAAGACGACGCTCGGCGAGCTGGTGTGGATCAGCTTGCGGACCCCGTGGCGCAGGCAGGCCTCGATGACGTTCCGCGTCCCCTGCACGTTGGCCCGATAATACTCCGCGTGGGGGCCCCACAGCCCCGCCTTCGCGGCGACGTGGAAGACTGCCTGGCAGCCCGCGACGGCCCGATCGACGGCGGCGGGGTCGGCCACGTCCCCCTGGATCTGCTCGACTTCCATCGCGTCGAGCCGGTCGTACCGCCGTCGCGACAGCGACCGCGCCGGCAGCCCCCGCCCGCGGAGCATGGCGACCACGGCCCCGCCGAGGAAGCCGCCGCCGCCGGTGACCAGGACGGGACGCGCGGGGTCGAGGGTCATGGCGTCTTCCTCGCGGCCCAGGCCGCCAGCTTCTCGCGGAATATCTTGGAATTGTGCCGCACGTCGACCGGGAACGACGGGTGGAACAGGATCGTCCGCACCTTGCGCGTGTGGTCGAACCGGTCGCCGATCGCCAGCAGCTCCGCCCGGACGCGGGCGCGGTCGCGACGCCCCAGCCGGCGGGCCGGCTCGACGCAGAGCACCGCCGTCCTGCCCGTCGGCCCGTCCACCCCGACGAGCGCCGTGCGGGCCACGTCCGGGTGGGTGTCGAAGACGCGCTCGACGCTGATGGTGTGCAGCGTCTCGTCGGCCAGCTCGACGCGGTGCGACTTCCGGCCGCGGAACCAGAGCCGGCCGCGGTCGTCCAGATGGCCGACGTCCCCCATCCGGTGGTGGAACGTCCCCCGCGCGGGATCCTGGATCTTGGAGAGCGCGGTGGCCTCGGGGCGGCCGAAGTACTCGCGGGTGACGACCGGGCCGGAGACGACGATCTCGCCGACCTCCCCCGTCGGCAGTTCCAGCTCGTCCGACCACGTCGGGATCGGGTCGTCGGTGATCCTGATGACGCGGACTGTGACGGTCTCGCACGGGACACCGACACAGACGCCCCGGCCGGCGTCGGTGTCGGCGCGGGTGTCGTTCAGGATCTCGTCGCTGCCGATGGAGGCGACGGGGAGCGATTCGGTGGCGCCGTAGGGGGTGAAGACCTGCGCGGGGGGGGCGAGCAGCGCGGCGAAGGTTTCCAGCGTCCTCGGGTTCGCCGGGGCGCCGGCGGTCACCACGCGGCGGAGCGTCGGGAGCCTGCGGCCCGCCTTCGCGAACGCCGGGCCGACGCGCCTGAGCAGGGCGGGCGAGCCGAACAGGTTCGTGGGGCCGAAGTCCTCGATGGCCTCGTGGATCGCCTCGGGGTCGACCTTCGCCGGGCGGGTCGGGTCCATCCGGGGGACGATGGAGGTCATCCCGAGCGCGGGGGCGAACAGCGCGAACAGGGGGAAGGTGCAGAGGTCGATCTCGCCGGGCCGGATGTCATAGAGGTCGCGGAACGCGGCGACCTGGGCCTCGAAGATCGAGTGCGTGTAGACGGCCCCCTTGGGGACGCCGGTGCTGCCGCTGGTGAACAGCACGGCGGCCGTCTCGCCCTCCTCGACGCCGCGTTCGACGGGGGACGCGACGCGGCCGTCGGCGATGGCGGCGCGGCCGCGCGAGCGCAGCTCGTCCAGCGGGCGGCCGGTCCGAATCGTCCGCCGGATGCTCCGCCTGCCCCAGCCCAGGACGCGGCGGGCGAGTTGGGCCTTGGGGATGCCGATGAACAGCTCGGGCTCGGCCTCCTGGAGGCACTTCCCCAGGCTCTTGATCCCCATGCCGGGATCGATGAGCACCGGGACGACGCCCGCCTTGAAGACGCCGAAGACCAGCGAGAAGAAGTCGAGCCCCGGCGGGACCATCACCGCCGCGCGGGCGCCGCGCGCGACGCCGTCGGCGATCAGGCCGGCGGCGAGGGCGTCGCTGTCGCGGTCGAGCTGGCGGAACGTGAAGTGCGCGTACCGCGTCTTGCCGGCCGGGCCCCGCCCCTGGGGGACGACCACCGCGGCGCGGTGGGGCTGCGACTCGGCCATCGCGCGCAGGTGCGAGGCGATGTTCGCCGCCGGGCGCGCGTCAACCGCGGCCATCGGCGGGGGGCTCCGAGGGGCGGTTCAGGAAGTCGCGGATCATCGGGACCAGCGTGGCGGCCTCGTCCTCCAGGACGTAGTGGCCGGCGTTCGGGAAGCGGTGGACCTCGGCCCTGGGGAAGCGGCGTTGCCACTCGCGGAGGAACGGCTCGTCGAAGACGAAGTCCTTCATGCCCCAGGCGATGAACATGGGGACGTCGGCCAGCAGCGGCAGCCGGTCCTGCGTCGCGGTGACGAGGTCGTACGCGCGGTCGCCGGGCTTCAGGGGGATGTCCTGGACGAACCGATGGATGGCGATGCGTTCGGCCCAGTTGCCGTAGGGGGCGGAGTAGGCGTCGCGGAGGCGTTTCGGCATCCGTTGGTTCTTGCAGCCGATCCAGGCGGTGCCGCGGACGAAGGCGTTGAGCCCCCGGACGGCCCACGCGCCGGCGGGCGTGTCGCGGCAGACGTGGAGGGCCCAGGGGAACTTCTTGTCCCTCGGCATGTGGAAGCCGGCCGTGTTCATGACGACCAGCTTGGCGATCCGCCCGGGGTGCCGCGCCGCGAAGGCGGTCCCGATCATCCCGCCCCAGTCGTGGACGACGAGAGAGATGTCCTCGCGGACGCCCAGGTGGTCGAGCAGGCGTTCGAGGTCGTCGACGCGGCTCTCCAGCGTGTAGACGTAGCGGGAATCGTCGGGCTTGTCGGAGAAGCCGCAGCCGATGTGATCCGGGACGATCACCCGGCGCGTCGGCGAGACGGCCTCGGCGAGCGTGCGATAGAGGAACGACCACGACGGGTTGCCGTGGAGCATGACGACCGGGGGGCCGTCCCCCTCGTCGAGGTAGTGCAGGCGCAGGCCGTCGCGGTCCCAATCGCGCCCGGGGTGGGCGGCGAGGAACGCGGCGAGGTCGGGGTTGGCGGTCGTGGTCGGCGGGGCCGCGGTCGTCGTCATCCCTGTCACCACTCCAGCCCCAGCATCAGGCAGTTCAGGCCGCTGCCGATCCCCAGGAACGCGGTGCGGTCGCCGGGCTTCAGGACGCCGCGGTCCTCGGCGATGGCGGCGGTCATCGGCAGGGCGACCGTCCCCATGTTCCCCAGGTAGGCGAAGGTGGAGAAGTCCTTCTCGACCGGCACGCCGATCGACCGCAGGATGGCGTCGCGGTGCGACCCGCCGACCTGGTGGCAGATGACCCGGTCGACCCGCTCGCGGATCCAGCCCAGGCCGCCGAGGAACGCCTGCCAGGTCTTCACCCCCAGCTCGACGCCATGGGTCAGGACGGCGGCCGAGTCCGTCGACGTGAACGCCCGGAGCAGCCCCGGGGCCGCCGGCCCGGCGTCCTCCACGCCCCACCGGCAGAGCCGGTTGAACTGCGGGGCCGACCGCATCGCGCCGCCCAGCAGCCTGCGCCGCCTCTGACGGGAGAGGGAGCCGTCGGTCAGCAGCACGGCCACGGCGCCCGAGCCGCCGGTGAGCGTGGCCAGCGCGTGCTTGAAGAAGTCCATCGTCGGGTTCTGGTTCATCCGGGCGATCATCGCCTCGTTGATCTCGCGGGCCGTCTCGCAGGCGACGACCAGCCCGGCGCGGATCTGGCCCAGCTCGATCCGGTTCGCCACGTCGATCATGCCGTCGATCACGCCGAGGCAGGCGTTGCTCAAGTCGTGGACGACGGCCGAGGGGCTCACGCCCAGCTCGGCGGCGACGCGGCAGGCGGTGGCCGGCTCGTACTCCTCGCGGCAGACCCCGCCGTAGACGACGGCCTCCACCTTGCCGGCGGGCAGCCCCGCCGCCTCCAGCGCCTTGCCGGCGGCGGCGATCGCGCCGTCGGAGACTCGGTGCCCCTCCTCCCACCACCGCCGCTCGACGATCCCGGTCAGCGCCTCCAGCTGCCCCACGTTCAGGTGCAGCCGCTCGTACACCGGCGCGAGCCGCTCCTCCAGCTCGGCCGACGAGACGACCACCGGGGCGACCTCGTAGCCGATGGCCTCCATGTAGACGTTCTGATATTTCATCGATGCCATGAGGGCCGCCGCAAGGGGTGGGGTGGTCGGAGCGATCGATCAGCCGGGCAGGGATTCCAGCGCGTAGCCGGTCATGTGGTAGATGGGCTTGCCGTCGACGGCGAGCAGGCCGTCGGCCGTCACGCGACGGCGGGCGTCGTCGACGGCGGTGATCCACGCCTGGCTCGTCACGACGCCGCAACCCGGGGCGATCTGGCCGCGGTAGGTCCAGCCGTGCGTGGCCCCGGGCGCGGGGGAGGCGAACACGGCGCGCGCGTCCACTCCCCATCGGGACTCAGCAAAGACTTTAAGGAGTTGCAGCAGCGATTCCAAGCCCAATGAACCGGGCCACACCGGGTCGCCCAGGAAGTGCGCCCGGAAGAACCACGCCGAGGGATCCACGTCGGCCTCCCCCGCCACGAACCCCAGCCCATTCGGCCCCCCGGAGGGCAGGAGCGCCGTGATGCGGTCGACCATCCGCCAGCGACGGTCGGGCAGGGGGACGCGGTCGGGCACGTCGAACGACGCGGCGACGGCCCGCTCGGCGTCGGTCATGACGTACGCCCTCGCGTCCGGCAGCCCGACCTGGTTCTCCAGCGCCCTGGGGTGGAAGAAGCCGAAGTAGGTGTCGCCATCCAGGACCAGGCCATGGCGGTCGCGGACTGATAGCTCGTAGTTCTGGATGATCATGCCGGCGGAGCGGTTGATCTTCGTCACCCGAGCGGTGGTCGTCAGCACGCCGGAGTCTCGATCGACCGCGCGGTGCTGGGTCATCGTCCCGCCCAGGTTGCGGAACTTCAGCGGCTCGTCGCTCAGCAGGGCCGAGCCCATGAAGGCCGAGACGAACCCGCACGACTGGAGCGCGGCCTCCAGCAGCACGGCGTACGGGACGCGAGGCTGGCGGTCGGCCTCGAAGTACCAGGCGTCCGGCGGGACGGCGTACTCGGCGCGGACGGTCGTCCCCTCGACCTGCTCCCACGGCCTGCCCTCGACGATCGTCGCCCGGTCGAGGAACTGGTAAGGCGGGCGCGGGAGCCTGGCGATGAAACGGCCGTCGTCGAACGGCCGATAGCGGTCGCCGAAGCCCTCGGAAGGCTTCCCCTCGGAGAAGGCGAGTATCCGCGGCGACTCGTAGACCTGCGTGGGCGCGGGTTGCTGGGCGGTCGGCCGGGCCCGGTCCCAGAGCCTCTCCAGCTCGTCGCGGTCGGTGCCGGCCAGGCGCAGGGCCATGTCGGAGATCTCGACGATGGGCTTGCCGTCGGCGTACATCAGGGCGTCGGCGATCGCGTAGGGCTCGGGGCCGTGGCCGATCTCCTTGATGGTGACCTCGTACGTCACCATGCGGGTCGTCTCGGTCACCTGGCCGCGGCAGCGGAGGCGGTTGGGGACGCCGGTCATCGGCTCGAACCGGGCTCGCGCGGATTCGCCGGTCCATCCCATGCGGGTGAGGAGGATCCGCATCGTGTGCAGGCAGCACTCGTACATGAGCGTGCCGGGCATCACGCGGTCGTCGACGAAGTGGCAGACGATGAACCAATCGTCGGGATGGACGTCGAACTCGGCGCGGATGTGCCCCAGGCCGAACCGGCCGCCGGCGGTGTCGAGCGTCTCCACGCGATTCACCAGCGTCATCCGGCCCCCCGGCAGCGCGACGGGCGCCGAGAGCCCGAGCCGGTCGAACGGCGCGCCGAACGCGGCGGCCAGATCGCCGGCGCGGAGGGCGTCGACCTGGGCGCGATCGAGCGCGCACCGGCCCGGCGGGGCCAGCTCGGGCCAGTCGTCGGGCCGCTTGCCGGCGCGAGGGATGGCGTCGAGCGGCCGGGGGACGACCCCCTTGCCGGCGGCCAGCTCGGCGGCCGAGAAGAACCCCGCGCAGCCGTCGCGCATCGTCAGCAGCGGCTCGCCGTTCACGGTCCCGTCGAATTCGAACCGGAACAGGTTGGTCTCGCCCTGCTTGAAGAAGTGGAGGATGCGGATGTCGTAGCGGATCGTCTCGCCGGGGCCGGGCAGCGGCCGGTGGAACGTGACGGTGGCGTCGAGGAGCCGGTAGACCGCCAGCCCCTTCGTGATCAGGTCGATCCCCAGCCAGCCGGCGAGGAACAGGTCGGCCTGGCCCGACTCGATCGCCACGCACGACGCGATCCGGCCGGCGTCGAGATACCAGCCGTCGCGGAGCACGTCGTGCTCGGTGACGACCCGGCCGTGTCCCAGCTCGAATTGCGTCCCCTCCACGGAGACGACCCGATCCGCCAGCATCAGCGGCTCGTCGGGCAGCCTGACGCGGGTGGGGTACGAGTCGGCCGCGGCGTACTCCGGCCCGAGCACCGCGGCGATCGAGCCGACGGCGTACTCCAGGCACTGGTCGCGGTCCATGAACAGGTCGGGGCGGCGCGGGGCCAGCAGCGAAGGCGCCGCCTCCTCTTCCACGACGGTCGCGACCGCGACTTGCCGTGCCTGTTCCGGGGCGGCCGTCGCGACGCCGCCGGCCGCCATCGCGGCCACCGACTCGACGAAGGAGCGCGAGAGCCGCAGGAAGACCTCGTGGGCGTCGGCCGTCGCTCGCTGGGCTTCGAGGAAGCCGCGCGTCGCGGCGGGGAGGTTGGGCGCGGGAGCGGGCGGGAGCGGAGGCGTCGGCTCGGGGATCATCGGCGCGAAACTCGGGAGGGGTTCTTGGATCGGGGCCGGCGCGGCGGGGGGCGGCGGGGGTGCGGAGGTCGCCCGGACGCGGACTCGGACAGGGGGCGGGGACGGCATGCGGAGGGGGGGCGTCCGGCGCTCGATGACGACCTCGCGCGCCGAGGGCGTCGCGACCGGCTCGGGGCGGTCGCCGTACAGGAAGTCCAGGTCGACGGGGACGCCGGCGGCGATGAGACTCGCCAGGGCTTCAAGGTAGCCGTCCGGCGAATACGAGTCGTCGAAGATATCGCGACTGTCGCGCGCCGTCCCGCCGTCGACCGAAACGGCCAGATGGGGGCGGTCGCCGAGGATGCGCTTGATCAGCCGCGCGCAGCCGGGGCCGGGGCCCATGTCGACGAACACGCGGACGCCGTCTCGGTACGCCCTCTCGACGGCCTTGGGGTAGTCGACCATCCGCGACGCCTGCGCCGTGATGGCGGAGGTGGCGGTGCCGTGGTCCGGGAGGTACGCGGTCCCCCAGACGCCGCTGTAGTAGGCGACGTCGTCGCCGCGCGTGGTCTTCAGGTCGTGCAGGGCGCGATAGGCGGGCTCCACCTCCTTGCCGATCGGGCAATGGACGGTGCTGACGGTCGGCAGGGGGAGCCAGGGGCAGCGGAGCGATTCGACGACGCGGTGCACGGCGTCGCGGCGGCCGCCGATCACCACCTCGTCGGGCGTGTTCCGGATCAGGACGTAAACGCGCGGCTCGTCGCCGATGGCCGCCTCCGCCTGCTCCTTCGAACGCGGGACGAGGGCGGCCACCCAGTCGACCGGCTCGTCGTCGGCCAGCCCCCAGACGCGGCGGGCGGCGAGGCAGGGCCCGGCGAGTTCGGTCTGGAACAGGGGGGACTCGATCAGCCGGCGGGCCATCTCGTCGCGGTCGTCCCACGCCCCCAGCGAGACCAGCGCCGCGGATTCCCCGAGGCTGTAGCCGACGGCCGCCGAGGGTTTCACGCCTAGCTTCATGAACAGCGACGTCATCAGCGAGCCGACGGAAATCTGGCCGAGGATCGCCGGGCGGTGGTCGTCGGCCGGCGGCGTGCGGCCGCGGGTCCACCACACCTCGGGGGCGAACTGGTCGCGGAGGGTGGCGTACCGCTCCTCCATCTCGCGCATCAGTTCCGGGAACAGCCCCGAGATGTGTGCGCCCATGGCGGGCTTCGCCGCTCCGAGGCCGGGGTAGGTGAACGCGACGCGCGGCGGCGCGCCGTCGAGGCCGAGGTCGAGCTCCGAGGCGAACAGGTCGGCCCCGTAGGCCGTCGTGCAGACGAGGTCGCGGGACTCCCTCATCGACTCCAGGTTGATTTCGACGTAGCCGGCCAGGGCGCCGGCGTCTACGGCCAGGAACGCCAGCGACTCGCCGCTCGCGCGACGCCCGCGGATCTCGGCCCACCAGGAGCGGGCGAGGTCGCGGACGCTTCGCTCCGGCCGCTCCTCCAGGTGACGCGCCAGGGCCGCCAGCCCTTCCACGCCGCCATAAACCGGGAAGAGCGCGGGGTCGAGCCCTTCGACCGGCCGGGCGAAGCGGGGAGGCGATCCGGGGACCCCTTCCACGACGAGGCCGCGGGGGACGACCGCGCGTCGGTGCTCGTCGCGGTTCGCCGGCCAGAAGCCCCAGCACGGCGCTTCCCCGCCCGGTCCCGCCCGCCGGGCGCCCGGAGGGACGAGCCCCGCATGGACCGCGACGGCGGCCGCCGCGACGTCGAGCAGCCCCTCGGCCGCGCCGGTCCAGCCATCCGGGGCGGGGCGCAGGTTGACCTCCAACGCCGAGACGTCGCCGCCGTCGACCGGGACATACTGGCCCTCGCGATCGGCGAGGCTTCTCAGGGCCAGCGTCGACGGCCCCTCGGCCTCGTCGCCGAGCACGGCGTAAACGCGGTCGCCGTCGCGGAGGGCGTCGGCCAGGCGCTTCAGGACGAGCGCGACGGCGCAGTCGGCGGGCTCGATCTCGGCGTCGGGCCGGAGCCGTTCGGCGGCGAGCCGGAGGCGAGGGTCGCGAGCCAGGTCGACCGCGGCGACGACGGCGGCGTCGATTTCGCCGCGAGCCAGCCAGTCGGCGGCCACGCGCAGCGCGTCGACGCCCGATGCTTCGTCGCTGGATACGCTGAAGCTGGGGCCGCCGACGCCGAACTCGCGCGCGATCCGGCTGGCGACCAGGCCGCCGAGCGAGCCCATCGTCCGGTTCGCCGTCAGCGCCGGCTGGATCGCGTCGGCCGCCTCGGCGACCCACGCCCGAAGCTCGTCGTCCGACAGGCCCCAGCCCTGCTCGGCATTCCACGCGGGAGCCCGCTCGGCGAGCCACCAGCGCAGGTGATAGTTGGTCGTGTTGAGGTCGAGGTTCAGCCCGACCAGGACGCTCGACCGGGGGGAGGCGTCGGGGTCCCAACGCGCGTCCTCGATCGCGTCGGCCGCGACCTGGAGCGTCAGCGATTGCTGGAGCAGCATCTCCTCCAGCTCGCGCGGGGGGATGCGGAACCGGCCCACCCGGACGCGCAGCTCCGCGAGCGCGGTCGACCGGGCGTCGGGATCCAGGCCGCCCAGGACCCGGCGCGCGAAGGCGTCGGCGCCGGCCTCGTCGCCCCGGCGGATCCCCAGGCCGACGATCGCCACGTGCTCGCCCGCCGTCGCGGTCGCGGCCGGCGCGTCGGCCTCGCCGAGCCATTCCTCCACGAGCAAGTGCGCGTTGATCCCGCCGAAGCCGAAGCCGCTGATCGCCGCTCGCCGGGGCCGGCCGGGCGTCTCGGGCCAGGGCTCGGCGGCGAGGGGGACGCGGAAGGGGCTGCCGTCGATCGGCGCCTTCGGCGAGGGGCTGCGGTGGTTGGCGACCGGCGGCAGGGTCCGCGTCTTGAAGGCGAGCAGGACCTTGAGCAGCCCCGCCGCGCCGGCGGCTGTCAGGGCGTGGCCGACGTTCGACTTCACCGAGCCCAGCGCGCAGCGGCCGGGCTCGGCGGGGCGGGGGAGGTCCGACCAGAGGGCGCGCAGGCTCTCGAACTCGACGGCGTCGCCCAGCGGCGTCCCGGTGGCGTGGCACTCGATCAGGTCGACCTCGTCCGGCGACCAGCCGGCCCGCTCGTAGGCCGACCGCATCGCCCGGAGTTGCCCCTCGGTGGCCGGCGCGAGCATGTCGCCGCGGAGGTCGTTGGAGAGCCCCGCGCCCCGGATCACGCCGAGGATCGCGTCGCCGTGCGAGACCGCGTCCTCCAGCCGCTTGAGGAGGAACAGCCCGCCCCCCTCGCCGACGATCAGGCCGTCGGCCTCGGCGTCGAACGGCGCGGCGCGGCCGCGCGGGGAGAGGGCTCGGAGTTGCGAGAAGCCCATCTGCGTGTAGAGGGCGTCCGGCCGCGAGACCCCGCCGGCGAGCATGGCGTCGGCCCGGCCTGTCAGCAGCTCGTCGCAGGCCAGCTTGAGCGCGTACAACGACGACGCGCACGCGGCGTCCAGAGTGAAGGCGCGGCCGCCCAGCCCTAGCGCGTCGGCGATCAGCCGGGCGGGGGCGCCGGCGGGGAAGGCGTTGCGAGCCTCGAAGTCGGCCGGCTCGGACGGCGGGACGCCCAGCGCCTCCTCGATCTCGCGGCCGATCGTCGCTCGGGTGAGGGCCGAGGTCGTCTCGGTGGGCAGGACGATGTGGCCGAAGATGACGCCGACCCGCGAGCGGTCCAGCCCGTCCGTCCGGGCCGACCGCCACGCTTCGGTGGCGGCGCGGAGGGCCAGGCGGAAGCAGGGGTCGAGCCGGGCGACGAGCGCGGGGTCGACGTCCAGGTCCGACGCGTCGAATTCCAACGCCCCTTCGAGGAGGAAGCCTCCGCGCGTAGTGTAGGCGCGGTCCGCGCGGGGGACCGCCGGGTCGAAGGCCCGCGAGGGGTCGAGGAGCCAGCGGCCGGGGGGGACCTCGGTGGTGGCGTCGCGGCCCTCGACGACCAGCCGCCAGAAGGACTCGGCGTCCGTCGCCCCGGCGAACGCCGCCCCCAGGCCGACGATCGCCACTCCGCCGGTTCGTCGGCCGTTCATCGCGGGTTCGCGGCCCCCTGCATCCGGGGCAGCCGGTTGCGCTTGAACGCCTGGTTCAAGGAGGCGTCGGCGACGCATTCATAGCCGTCGATCCGGGCGACCAGCTCGCCGCGATCGTCCAGGAACTCGACGTCGGCCACGGCGCGATGGTCGGCGGCCTGCTTGACCTCGATCACCACGCGGACGCCGTCGGCCGGGAATTTGCGCCGGTACTGGCGGTAGGCGCCCACGGCCGTCGGCAGCGAGTTCACCCCCGAGCGCCGGCGGCACCACAGGACCATCGCCTGGAACGCCGCGTCGATCGCCAGCGGGTCGGTCAGCCACTCGCGACGCAGCGGCCGGGCGGCCCACTCCGACGGCGGCGGCGAGGTCGCCACCCGCGCGGCGATCATGCGATCGTCGCAGCCCTCGACGCGCTCGATCGCCTGCATGTCCGGGCCGTGGAACAGGACTCCGTCGTAGATCGACTCGCGCGGCTCGGCGAGCGGCGGCAGCGGGGCGTCGGCGATCGCCCGCGAGCCGGCGGGGTGGCGATCCGCCAGGACGACCGACGCGCGGGCGTGGACGATCTCGCGCCCCTCGCCCAACGTCCCGCGCATCTCGACGGGGACCACCAACGAGCCGTCGCTGAGGTCTCCCCTGCCGGCCCGGAGCGAGACGGGGACCGGCCGGCGGTCGCGGAGGACGACCCCCTTGAACAGCCGCAGGTCCTCCACGGCCGCGACGACGAAGCCCGGGTGGCGGTGCAGCGCGGCCTCCCCCAGCCACTCCAGGATCAGGGCCATCGGCAGGACCGCGTGGCCGTCGATGACGTGCGACCGCAGCACCGGGAAGGCGTCGACGTCGACCGGGCGCTCGAACGCCGTCCGCATGTCGGCGTCGGCGGGCTCGGCGGCGGGGGCCACTGGCGGGGCGACCAGCGAGGCCGGCGGATCGGCAAGGACGACGATCTCCACCGGGTTCTCGCGCGACTCCTGGATCTCGCGGGCGACCAGGGCGGAGCCCTCGGCCATCGGGATCAGTCCCATCCCCTCGCGCTCGAAGACGGCGCGGAGCGACGGGGTGACCATGCCCCCTTCCCACGGGCCCCAGTTGAACGAGACGACCCGGCAGTCCGGCAGCCGCCGGGCCTGGACCTGGCACCACTTGTTGACGACCTCGTTTGCCGCGGCGTAGGCCACCTGGCCGACGCGCCCGAACCGGCCGGTCGACGACGAATAGGCGGCGATCGCCCGCAGCGCGGCGGGGTCGAGCGCGTCGGACACGGCGAGCAGGCCGTCGACCTTCGTGTCCAGGACGCCCGCGAACTGGTCGTCGGTCTGGTCCTCGATCTTCCGGTCGGCCAGGACGCCGGCGGCGTGGACGAGCCCGCGAACGGGGCCGAACCGGGCGACCGCGCGGCCCACGGCGGCGCGGACGGCGTCGCGGTCGCGGACGTCGACGGCTTCATACGCCGCCTCGGCGCCCGCCTCGCGGATCCGGGCGAGGGTCGCGGCGATCTCGCGGCGGGCGAGGATGCCCCGTGCCCGTTCGTCGGCCTTCCTGGGGGTCGTCTCGATCCCCTCTCGGAAGATGGCGGCGCGGAGCGAGGGCTCGTCCCGCGCGGCGGCCAGCGCGGGGGGCTCGGACGCGTCGGCGGCCGGGGTCCGGCCGAGCAGCAGGAGGTTGGCGCGGTACGCCCTGGCCAGCTCGATCGCCGCCTCGGCGGCGATCCCGCGGGCCCCCCCGGTCACCACCACCAGGTCGCCCCGATCCAGGACCGGCGAGCGACGGTGGTTGCCGGAAGTCCACTCGGTCCGCTCCAGGGCGACCTCGACGACGCCACGCGAGGAGACGCCGATCTCGGCCGGCCCGCGTGCCGTCAGCTCGTCGACGATCCGCCGCGCGGCCTCGCCGTCGGCCACGTCGCGGGCCACGTCGAGGGCCTTGCAGTTCACCTCGGGCCACTCGTGCCCGGCCGTCTTCGCCAGCCCGGCCAGGCCCCCGGCGACCGGGTCGGCTTCAATGTCGAGCCCGTCCAGGCCGAACGCGCCGTCCAGCCGCGAGACCGTCAGCAGCGCCGAGGCGCCGCCGCGACGGAGCGACGGGGAAGCGGCGCGGATCAGCCCGAACGCCCGCTTCAGGAAATCGGGCGTGACGGTCGCCGGGGCCGTCAGGATCAGCCCGGCGAACGCGCCGACAGCGACGGCATCCGCGGCGTCCAGGCCGATCGTCCGCGCCTGGAACCCTTGCTTTTCCAGCTCGGCTCGGATGGCCGCCGCCAGGCCCGAGCCATCATCGACCACCGCGATCTCGGCCCCAGGCGCGAGGGGGAGCCGCTCGCGACGGTCGGGCGTCGGCAGCGGACGCGGGCGGGGCGTCAGCCGCTCCAGCCGGACGGGCGACGCCTGCGTGGGGATCGCCACCGTCGGGGTCGGAGTCGGGGTCGGCGCCTCGACCGGGGCCGCCGCCGCTCCCCCGAGGAAGGCGGCGATGTCGCCCAGCGTGTGGATCGAGCCGAGCTGGTCCGGCCCGATGGCCGGCGCCTCGGGGAGGCGGTCCTGGAGGGCCGAGAGGATCTCCACCCGCTTGATCGAGTCGATCCCCAGGTCGGCGTCCAGGCTCATGCCGAGTTCCAGCATGTCGGCCGGATAGCCCGTCTTCTCCGCCACCACCTCCAGCAGCGCCGAGGCCACCGCCGACGACGCGGGCGAACTCGCCGGGGCCGGCGACGGCTCGGGCCGGCGGGCTTCTTCCCGGGGCGGCTCGGGCTTCGGCTCGGGCTCGGGGGCCGGGGCGGGACGGGGCGAGGCGGGGCGGTCGACGACCGGTGCCTGGGCGCGTGGCGGCGCCACGACCGGCGCGGGGGCGATCGCGGCGACGGGGGCGGGCGCGGCGGCCGGGGCGGGCGCGAGCCCCAGCAGCATCTGGAACGTGCGTTGGGCCGTCTCCTGGCCTTCCAGGAACTGCTGGTGCAGGCGGGCCGTCTGCTGGGCGAGCTGCTGGAGCGCGAGCAGGTGGTCGGCCGTCGCGGGCGCGGGCACCGGCGAGGGGGCGGGCGCGACCCGAGCGGGGGCGGGGGCGTGGCCGTTGGTCGAGGGCATGGGAATGCGGTCGGGGGCGTTCATGGTCCGCTCGATGGGGGAGTGGGTCGGCCGCGCGGGCGTCATGGGCATCGGCGCGGGGGCGGTCGCGATCGCGATAGCGGTCGGGGCGGG